>JABJOK010000003.1 GCA_018664365.1 Candidatus Peregrinibacteria bacterium
AGTTTCAAGTGTGTCTTTGATGTGCGCCTCAGCGTTATCCGTTTTATCCAATACTGCAGCGATTCCACCCTGTGCATAGTTCGTATTTGAATCTATGATTTTCTTTTTCGTAACTAAAGTCACTTTGCCCTTTTTTGCGGCATGAAGAGCGAAGTTTAATCCAGAAATTCCGGAACCTATAACGAGAAAGTTTGTTTGCATGGTAATGCCAGTATATGTAAAATTCGGAAGCTTTAAAATACATTATGAAAAAGCCAGAATTATTAGTTCCTGCAGGAAATTTAGCTAAATTGAAGATTGGACTTCAGTATGGTGCTGATGCGTTTTATCTTGGAATGCCATCGTTTAGTATGCGAAGTCGTATTAATAATTTTACTGAAGGGAGTTTGCTTGAGGGAGTTAATCTAATTCGTGAGGCAGGAAAAACTCTTTACGTGACAATGAATATTTATCCACGTGGAAATAAAGTGGATGCCTTTGTGAAACATATCAAATATATTCGTGAAAAAATTAAGCCAGATGCGTTAATTGTTGCTGATCCTGGTGTGATGGAACTTATTAAGGAGCACTATCCTGAGGCTGTGATTCATATGTCTGTTCAGGCAAATATACTTAATTATCGCGCTGTTGATTTTTGGCATAAACAAGGGGCTGAACGAATTATTCTTCCGCGTGAACTTATGCTTAAAGAGATTCAGGAAATTCATGAAAAGGTTCCTGAGGTTGAACTGGAGACTTTTGTACATGGAGCAATTTGTATGGCTTATAGTGGTCGATGTCTTCTTTCTAATTATATGACGGGTCGTGATAGTAATCAGGGAATTTGTGCTCATAGTTGTAGATGGAAGTATCGTTTGCATAATGATGAGAGCATGAAGGAGCGTGTTGAGGAATTGAAAGAGAAGGCAGATCAAGAAGAGGATCAGATTTTGTTGGAAGAGGAAAAGCGACCGGGTGAGTTTATGGCAACTGAGGAAGATGAGCATGGCACTTATATTATGAATTCTAAGGATATGTGCATGTTGCCCCATCTTAAGGAGTTGTATGATGCTGGAGTTTGTAGTTTTAAGGTAGAAGGGCGAAACAAGACAGTTCATTATCTTTCAACTGTAGTAAAAGCTTATAGAAAGGCTATTGATGACATGATGGATGGAAAGGAATTTGATAAAAGTTTAGTTAGTCAGGTAAAGAAGACTGCAAATAGGGGATTTATTCCTGGATTTTTGTATGGTTTTCCTGGAAAAGGAGATGATGTTTACTATGATGAAAACGCACCGTTACAAACTCATAAGTTCATGGGTGTTGTTCGAAAGGTTGAGGTAAATGGAGAAAAGGATTTGTATGAGGTAGATATTCGAAATCGTTTGGAGAAGGGGAGTGTCGTTGAGGTTATGACTTCAGAGGATGAATTTGAGGTTGAGGTAAGTGAAATGTTTGATCTTCAGGGAGAGTCTGTTGATGCGGTACATGGAGGTGCAGGAAATAAGCTTCTTCGACTACGTGAAGGTATTCCAGTAGAGGCAATGGTGAGGGTGCAGATTTAGCGCTAGGGACGCTTGCTTGACGCATCTCAAATTAGCCGTTTGCGTCGACGACGTCGTCATTCTTTGCAGTGGCTTAGGAAATGTGTTCTTTTATCATTTGCGCGTCTTTTTCTAATGAGTGTTTTCTCTTAAGTATCTTGTCTGCAGTTGTTTGATAGGCTGTGTGTCGTTCTTTGTATAGCTTTTTCATTTCTCTTAAATGCGAGTTTAAGTTTGTGAGTGATGGACGAGTTGAGAAGTCTTCAATGTATTTGACGCAATCTTCTGGTGAGCGCTCAAGGTATATTACGAAATTATTTTTAGTCAGGGCTGGTTGATTTTTTGGATTTACTATGGCTCCACCACCAGTAGCGATGACTGTATTTGTTAGTGTGGATGTGTTTTTACAGACCTGAGTTTCGAGATTGCGGAAATGTTTCCATCCTTGTTTCTCAACTATTTCTGCAATTGAGGAGTTTGCTAATTTTTCAATTTCGTCATCAAGATCCACAAAATTGTATTTCATTTTTTTTGCTAGAATTTTTCCAAGCTTTGTTTTGCCGCTGCCTCTAAGGCCGGTTAGTACTATGTTTTTCTGACTTGATTGAGCCTGTTCGAGTATTTCGAGGTCTTTCCAGAATGTAGGGTAGCTTTTGTTTACGCACTTAGGGTTTTGTATATGTAGATTTGAAAATCGATTGCGTAGTACTGCGAAACACATTGCTATGCGATGATCGTCATAGGTTTTTATTGAGATTCGCTTTGTAGTGAACTTTGAAATTGTTTTGAGATGGTTTGGATCTCCGTGAATTGTTATTGAATCCTTTGTGGTAGTTACTTTGATTCCAAATTTCTTAATTTCATTTTCGAGTGCTTGAAGCCGATCTGTTTCTTTTATTCTTAGGTTGGCTATATTCTTTATAGTTGTTTTTCCTCGAGTAAACATTGCGAGTGCTGCAAATGTCATTACTAGATCTGGTGTTTTGTTCATGTCGATTGTTCCAAGTCTCTTTAGCTCCCTTGGCCCTCTTATTCTAGTGCCTTTTTTTGTATGTCTTATCCTGCATCCCATTTTTTGAAGACACTTTAGGAAGGCGATGTCGCCCTGGAGCGAGTCCTTGCGGATGTTGCTTAGAAGGATGGTCCAAGCAGGGTTTAGTGCGGCGAATGCTCCAATGTATGAAGCTCCTGACGCATCGGATTCTATGGTGTAATTTTTAGGGGATTTGCCTTTTTTGGGCTCGACTTGAAATTGTGCAAATTTATTGTTCTTGATTGAAGTTTTGAATGCCTTTTGTGTCTTCAGTGTCAGGTTTATGTATGGTTGTGAGCAAAGTTCTTGTTCAATATTTATTGTCGTTTTTTCTTTGAAATGAGGGGCCGCTAAGAGTAGTGCACTTAAGTATTGGCTGCTGATGTTCCCTGGTAAGGAAATGGTTCCGCCATTTGGTATTTGTGGTTTTATTTCGACTGGTGGGCAGCCTTTTTTGCAGGAAATATTTGCACCGAGCTTTTTTAGCGCATTTACAAGTTCCTTAATCGGCCTTTCTCTCATTCTTTTGTCTCCGTCTATGATGATGTGCTTATTTAGGAGTGTACAATACGCTGTTAAGAAGCGAGTTGTAGTTCCTGCGTTACCTGTATGTATCTTTATGGGTTCTTTTTTTGCCTCTCTGATTTGTTTAAGGGCTTTTTGCATATATGCCGTGTCGTCACAGTCTGGAAGGTTTTTTAGATTTGTTGATCCAGTCAACGCGCTTAGTATAAGCGCGCGATTTGCGATTGATTTTGAACCTGGAACAGTTATCTCTATAGGCATTTTTCTGGCTGTATTACTGCTTTTCCAATTTTTACAGGGAGTACAAAGTTTATATAGTCGCCTTGTTTCTTTTTGTCTCCAAGAAGTTGTTTTTTAGTAGGTGTTTTTAGTGCAGTGGTTGGAAGTCCAGCACGCTTGAGTAGCTCTGTGATTCGATCTGAGTGTTTTTGCTTAAGAAGTCCTCTCTCTACTGCAATTTTATTCATGATCACCATTCCGACGCTAATTGCGAATCCGTGTAGCAGTTTGTATCCAGACAGTTTCTCCAGTGCATGTCCGTATGTGTGTCCATAGTTCAGTATCATTCTTAGATTCCCTTCCTGTTCATCTTTTTCTACTATCTTTGTTTTTATGCGAATGGACTCTTTTATTATGTGCTTCAGTGCTTCTTCGTCCTTTTTTAGAATATCATCCAGATTTTTCTCGATGTACTTAAACAGTCTCTTACTCTTAATGACTCCGTATTTAATAATTTCTGAGAGTCCACTTTTAACTTGTTTGTCAGGCAGTCCTTTAAGATAGGCGATATCAATGAAAACTGCTTTTGGCTGAGTAATCGTTCCAATTAAATTTTTTCCAACTGGAAGGTCTACTCCTGTTTTTCCACCTACAGCACTGTCAACCATTGCGAGAAGTGTTGTAGGGACTTGTATGTAGGGGATTCCTCGCATATATATTGCTGCTACAAATCCTGCGATGTCTCCTACTACTCCACCGCCAAGCGCTATTACTGCATCATGCCTATCAATTCCTTTTTCAATCATTTTGATCGCAACTTCTTCTACTGTCTTCAGTGTCTTTGATGTTTCTCCTTTTTTGATTACAAAAATTTCGCTTTTAATTTTTTTTCTTTTAAGCGCATTTTGTAACTTTTTAGCAAAAAGTTTTTCAACAATTGTGTCTGTAATAATTGCGTATTTCTTGCCGAGTTCCAGTTCTTCAAGATACTGCGGAATTTGTCGCGAAATATTCTTTTCGATTATGATTCGATAGGAATCATTTATGCGTTTCTTTAATTTGGTAGCAACTTTGGCCATTTTAATGAGGGTTACATAGTTTTGCCGACAGCGTCTATGATTGGTTGAATGTTTTTCATCATCACCTTGAACTCTGCAGGAGTTAGCTGTTGTTGAGCGTCCGATAACGCTTCTTCTGGGTGAGGATGTACCTCTACTATAAATCCGTCAGCTC
>JABJOK010000002.1 GCA_018664365.1 Candidatus Peregrinibacteria bacterium
TGAATCCAGACCAGCTTTGGGATACAACTATGGATCCTGTAAGTCGTTCAATGCTTCAGGTTACTATTGATGATGCAGAGCGTGCTGATACAGTTTTTGATACTTTGATGGGCGCTGAGGTTCCACCTCGTAAGAAGTTCATCCAGGCTTACGCTAAAAAGGTTAAGAATTTGGATATCTAACCATAATCCTATGAAAAAGATTTTCTCACTTCTTATTTTAAGTGCGATTTTTTTGAGTGCGTGTAGTTCTAATTTTCTAGATAACAAGAATGATTTAGTAGATGATGTTTCTATATCTTATCTCCATGCGAATGATTGCTTAGAACCTACTGTTGTTTTACCTCTTAATCTTAGAAGAGATGGGGCTCCACTTGTTTTGTTGGAAAATGAGGCGCCTTTTTATTTAACTGCACATGTTAATGATCGTGGAAATGTTGGTGATGCGCTGAGTTATGAGATTTTTTATGAAAAACTGGGGTATGACCCCACTCAGAAATTTGGTCGTTATTGGCATGAGGGCTGGGAGCTTTTAGACTCTTCAGAGAGTCTGAATGTAGTAGAAGGATGTAATGGGAATCTATATGCTCATTTTAAGTTTTACCCTTATGGTTCTGGGCCTATTCATGGTGATCCGGTATTAAGAGGTGATTTTGGGAAGCATTTAGTTCAGATATATAGTGGTGATGAATTGGTTGAGTCCATGAGTTTCTGGTTGGATATTTCTCAGTAATTCTATTGCATTTGAGGCCTCATTCCCTATAATGCCTTTGCTTTATTTAATAATTCGAAAGAAGGGGGGTGATATACATATGAAAGTAACTATTTGGAAAAACGACAACGAATCAAATGAGCGAGCAATTACTCGTTTCAATAAGAAAGTTCAAGGTAGTCGTAAAATAATTAAAATCCGTTCTGATAGGTATCATAAAAAAGATGCAACAAAACGTTACGCCCGTGCTGCAGCTATTATGCGTGATCATCATAGAGCAAGAAAGGAAAAGACAAAGTTCTACTAATCTTTATGAATATACGGGAACTTCTTAAGGAGGGAGTTAGTTTTCTTGATGCAAGCGATACTGCTCTTCTTGATTGTGAGGTTTTACTAAAACATGTTCTTGGAGTTGAGTCTGATTTTTTGGTCTCTCATATTGATGATGAGGTTTCTCCTGATATGGCAGACTTGTTTATGTCTTATCTTGAGCGCGTGCAAGAAGGGGAGCCAATTGCATACATTACTAATGAGAAGGAGTTTTTTGGTTTGAATTTTTTTGTTGATGATAGAGTTCTTATTCCAAGGCCTGAGACAGAGCATTTAGTTGAGGCAGTTTTTGAATATGTTAATGAAATAAAGGGGGATAGTGGTTTTAGAATTTTGGATGTTGGTACTGGAAGTGGAAATATTGCCATTTCTGTAGCGCGAGCTCTTTCAGATGAAGGAGTCGTTGTTGATATTGATGCTATTGATATTTCGGAGGATGCTCTTGATGTTGCTAGGCTAAATGCTGAACAGCATGGAGTTGAAGACAGGATTCAGTTTTATCAGAGTGATTTGTTGGAGAACTTTGATGATGATGAGGACTTTGATGTCATAATTGCAAATTTGCCATATATTGGTGAAGTTAAGCATAGGCACGTGTCTGGGGATACGGAAAAATATGAACCCAATGGGGCGCTGTTTGCCGGGGAGGATGGCCTTGATCTGTATAAAAAAATGTTTCAACAGATTGTGGACAAGAAGCTTGGCTACAAGCGCATTTTTGGTGAGTTCTGCTATGGACAGAGTGAGGACATTAGCTTGCTTTTGAACAAATATTTTGAACATCGGTGGGAGATCAAGAAAGATTTAGCTGGAATAGATCGAATGTTTATTGTAAGCTCTTAATCGATGTTAGATAAACTTGAAAATTTAGAAAAGGAATACTTGGAGCTTCAGAATAGGCTTTCTGATGCCGAAGTTATTGCTAATCAATCTGAATATAGACGTCTTTCAAGGCGTTATAAGCAGCTTGAGAATGCTGCTAATTTGACTGTGAAATATCGAGAGGCTTTGGCTTCCAAGGAGGAGGCTGAGGAGATTTTGAAAGATGGTAGTGATGCTGAGATGACTGAACTTGCGAAGGATCAGCTTGAAGAGGCTAAAAAGGCTTTATCTGTGCTTGATGAGGATGTGAAGCTGGAGCTTATTCCTAAGGATCCCAACGATGCTAAAGATTGTATCATTGAGGTGCGTGCAGGTAGTGGGGGAGACGAAGCTGCTCTTTTTGCAGCTGAATTGGGCCGAATGTATATTAAATATTCTGAACTTAAAGGATGGAAGGTAGAGTTGATTGAAAAGAGCGAGGGGTCTCCTGGTTGTATTAAGGAGATGATCTTTGCAGTAAGAGGGGATAATGCTTATGGAGTTTTAAAGTATGAAAGTGGAGTGCATAGAGTTCAGCGTATTCCTGTTACGGAGAGTCAGGGGCGTGTACATACTTCTGCTGCCTCTGTGGCTGTCTTGCCTGAGGCTGAAGAGGTTGATATAGATATAAAGACTGCTGATCTTAAGTTTGATGTTTTTCGTGCTAGCGGGCCAGGTGGCCAGAGTGTCAATACCACTGATTCTGCTGTACGTGTTACCCATATACCCACAGGTATTATTGTTTCATGTCAGGATGAAAAATCTCAACTTAAGAATAAGAATAAGGCTTTAGGGGTTTTAAGGTCACGTTTATATGCAGTAGAAGAAGAACGTTTGAGGGAGGAACGTGGGGAAGAGCGTTCAAGTCAGATTGGATCAGGAGATCGTAGTGAAAAGATTCGAACATATAATTTTCCTCAGGATCGGGTTACTGATCATAGAATACATACCAATTGGAGCAATCTTCCTGGTATTATGGATGGAGATATTGGAGATGTTGTTGAAAAGCTTCATGAATCTGATCAGGAAAAGATGTTAGAGAAGTTTAGTGCTTAATTCTATTCCACAAAATGGCATCCAAGAGATTTTCGGCGTTTTTGAGCTGCCTTTAAGATTAGGTGAGCGACCATTGCCATATTTTTGGTTTCTGCAATTACCTGGTTTGTGGATTTGATTGATTCTAGTTCTTGGAGAATTTCTCTTATCTTAGGAAGGGCCTCTTTTTTGATTAGTTTTCTATTTCTAACAATGCCAGCATATTGCCACATTAGTTCTTGGATTTCTTTTTTGAGGTTATGGGCTTTTTTTGTGAGTGGGGAGTTTGATTTTGCTATGCGTGACTTAGTTGGCCTTAAACCTTTTGGAGTTTTCTGATGTTTTAATTGTTTGGCGATCTGATTACTGAAGACGAGTGCTTCGAGGAGAGAGTTGGAGGCGAGGCGGTTTGCGCCGTGGACTCCTGTGCACGTTACCTCGCCGAATGCGAAAAGATTTTTAAGGCGAGTTTTTCCGTGCAGGTCAGTGGTTATCCCTCCACATAGATAATGAGCTGCTGGTGTTACTGGAATCAGGTCTTTAGCCATGTTATATCCATAGTCTTTCAGTTTTTCGTGAATTTGAGGGAAGCGCTTCTTTAAAAAAGGAGTTTTCTTGTTTGTTGAGTCAATGTAAACAGGCCCGTCTTTTAATTCCTTATAAATTTCTCTGGCAACGATGTCTCTAGAGGCTAGATCTTTTAGTGGATGACGATCTTTCATAAATCTTTCTCCTTTGCTGTTTATCAATCTTGCTCCTTCTCCTCTTACTGTTTCTGAGATTAGAAATCGTGGAGTGATCTTTTTTGCCAGAGCAGTGGGGTGAAATTGGATGAATTCTAGATCTTTTACTTTGCATCCTTCCTCAATTGCCATTGCAAGTCCGTCTCCGGTTGCGATAGGAGGATTGGTGGTGTTCTTGTAAAGTTCTCCAGCTCCTCCAGTTGCTATGATTGTTTGATCTGCAAAGATGTTCTCTATCTTGTCGTCTTTAATTACCTGTGCTCCGTAACAGTTCTTTCTTTTTGTAATAAGTTTAAGTGCAAATGTATCTTCAAGTATTTCAATATTCAGGTGTTCCTTAATTCTTTTTACTAAAATTCTTTCGATTTCTTTTCCTGTGTAATCTCCTACGTATGCAATTCTTCTCTTGTTATGTCCACCCTCTTGCGTGAGTTTCAAATTTCCTTTTTCTTTTGCGAATTCAACTCCGAGGTCAATCAGTCGATAAATTGCATCAGCTGAATTTTCTACCATGAAGCGGACTGCCCTTTTATTGTTGTGAAATCCTCCAGTTTCAAGAGTGTCTTTGATGTGGGCCTCAGCATTGTCTGTTTTGTCCAGAACTGCAGCGATTCCCCCCTGTGCATAGTTCGTATTTGAATCTATGATCTTCTTTTTTGTAACCAAAGTCACTTTTCCCTTCTTTGCCGCGTGAAGAGCGAAGTTTAATCCAGAAATTCCGGAACCTATAACTAGAAAGTTTGTTTGCATGGTAGTTCTATTCTATATTGAATTTAGTTTTAACCAAATTTAAATGAAGAATTCTAATCCTGGCGTTGTTGACGCGGAATCTCCATTACTTAAAGTAGTTTATGTTCTACTATTAGTTGGTGTGCTGGCATATATTGTTTATATTTATGGTTTTAATTTTAATAATTTTTCAGAGGATGAGTTGGTTAAAGAATCTTACTACTTTCTTCCAGTGGGTATTGCCTCAATTGTTGGAATAAAATTTGCGCATTCTGCAAAATCACTTTTATATTTTGTTTTGACTGGAGTTGGAACACTTGTTGCGCTTTTTGTGTTTTATGAAATGATTTGGCCAGAGCTTTAATTTAAGCTAAAATCTTCGCGCTTAATAAATTTTATGAAAAA
>JABJOK010000110.1 GCA_018664365.1 Candidatus Peregrinibacteria bacterium
CATAAGTATAGTTGTACTTGCTGTATTTGGATGGCTAAATCACAATTCCAACATACACTCGCCTGTAGACGAAAACGACGACGACCCTATTTCTTTCCAAATTAAACGCGGATCCTCTCTAGGAGAAGTTGCTAAAAGTCTCAAGGAAAATGATCTGATAAACAGCGCATTCTCTTTTAAGATGCATGCAAAGGTTCATAATTTAGACACTTCTATTCTTGCAGGACGTTTTGTTTTAAGTAAATCAATGGACTCTGGGGAGATTCTAAAGAAAATCAGCGACCCAAAAGAAGCTGAATTTATTATCACAATACAAGAAGGCTTAGAAATACGAGATATAGACAACAAGCTAGTTGAGCTAGAACTAATTGAACCTGGAGATTTCATTAGTGCCGTAAAATCCTTTAATGGATGGGAGTACTACGATTTCTTAGACCCAAGCTCTCTACAGTCACTAGATCTACCTCTTGAAGGATACATCTACCCTGATACGTACTTCCTAGATCCTGCAGATTTTGAACCTCATGACCTTATTTACTTTGCACTAGATAATTTCGAGAACAAATTCAGCGATTTGCACAAAGAAATCAAACGACACACAGTTAACGAGATAATCACCATGGCCTCAATAATAGAACGCGAAGTTTTTGGCATTGAAGACAGAAAATTGGTTTCAGGAATTCTTTGGAAAAGATTTGAAAACAACTGGATGATAGGTGCAGATGCAACTCTTCTATATATAACTGAAGACAATAAAATCTCTTCAGCTGATCTTGCCCTTGATTCCCCATACAACACACGCAAAAACGCTGGCCTTCCCCCTGGTCCAATTGGAAATCCCAGCATGGAAAGTATTGAAGCAGCAATGTACCCTACTTCAAGCGAATACTGGTTCTATCTAACTACCCTCGATACAGGAGAAGTTATTTATGCACACTCAAATGAAGAGCATAACGTGAACAAGGCAAAATACTTGTAATTAAACATCTTCTTTAAACTCCACCAGGCAAATCAGCGTCTTCAGGAATAGAGTCGGCTTCTTCAGCAACGGGCTCCTCGTCAACCACAACAGGTTCTTCGACTACTGGCTCTGGTTCAGCTACAGGCTCTTCAGCCGGAACTTCTTCCACAACAGCAGGTTGATGTAACACCTTTACGTAAATTGATTCGCTACGAGTACCATCAGCTCCAAGCGCATAAACTTCATATGTATTCTCTCCTTCAACCATAAGTCCAAAATCTGCATTCGCATAGTATGTCCAACTAGCATCACCCGCACTAAATTTACTTAAAGTATAACCATTAACAACTACCTTATCAGCTCCTGAAACTGTTCCTGCTAAAGTTGCTAACCTTCCAGTTACTACATAAAATCCATCAGCATTCGCATCTGATACACCTTGAACTGAAGTAATTACTGGCTTCTGAAGAGGACCCAATTCAACCACAACTTCTTTTTCTTCTTCATCCTCTTCTGCTTCTGGCTCTTCCTCAACAACCTCAGGTTCCATAACCTCCCCATCCACAACCTCTTCTTCGCCATCAACAACCTCGCCTTCCTCAGATGGCTCAAACACCTCAGGCTCAACTTCTACAAATTCATTATTACCTCCTAAAGCTTTTGAAAACTGAGTTGGCTCAAGATCCTCAGCAACATTCCACTCATACCAAGTAGACTGCTTAAATCCGTCAGACAACGCTGCTAAAACACTTGGGCTTTGATATTGCCAATACCTATCCAAAACTTTGTCATTAAAGACAATTTCCTGTCCAACTCCAACTTGCTCAGTTTCTACAATTTTACTGTCATCCATGCTCTTAATCTCTATTTCGATCTGATCTCCATTCATTACCCTCACAACCTCCTCAAAATCATTTTCCAATTCAAAAATACTTCCAGAATCAGAAGTAACATTTATATTGTCCATTTTTACAAAAATATTGCTCGTAGCAGTGTCTTTATACATTTTATTAAACCAAACTTTTCCATCTTCAAGAAAAATTTCGATCATCTCAATGTCTCCCTTCTCAAATATTCCATCAAAAACAACACTACTTCCACCATCAATCCTCATTATTGTTCCGTCCAAAAATTCAATAATAACTTGAGCGTCTGCAGACGTTTTTAACTCATCCCCTTGCATTACAACAGTATCAGAAGAAAGATTAAAGTACTCTTCTGTTCCCCACGTCTTCATTTCAACGCTTCCAGATTCAACATGCATATATGCATCTGCTGTAGGAGCAGGAGTAAAAACTGCACGCCAAAGATTAAAAAGAAGAATCATAATCACACCAGCCGCAATAAGAATCAAAAATGGCATCACATAATCCATGGGACTATAACGCCTTGAAGAACGAGATCTATAATACATAAGCTAAAATTTAATAGTCAGCTTATATTAAACCACACATGATCCGCTCAGCAAAGCTTTTTTAAAGCCCCATCTCCCTCTTGATTGCGTTCACGTCACGCACCAACTTAATATCAGTACGAAGTTTTTTAGCTGTTTTATTACACGCATGCATAACAGTTGTATGATTTCTTCCTCCAAATCCAAGTCCAATTCTCTCATAAGATTCTCCTAGCTCATTCTTGATCAAATACATACAAATCTGTCTAGGAGTCATTATTTCCTTATGTCTATCAGGTCCCATAATGTCCGCAATAGTAATATTGTAGTATTCAGCAACAATTTGCATCACCTCGCTTGAATTCTTGGCACGAACTGATCCACGCGCCTCTTCTATATCAAATCCAACAATTTTCTGAGCTTTATTAAGTCTCTTAATAATTTCGGCAACTGAACGAATCGTAGGAACACGATCTGAAAGCTGACTCTCAGCAACTGCTTGACGAAGAACTCCCTCCAATTCACGTACACTGTGATGAACATTATTTGCGATAAAATTTAAAACCTCAGGATCAAAGATAACCTCAAATTCCTGACATTTCTGCTGCAAAATCGCAAGCCTAGTCTCAAAATCTGGAAAGAGTAACTCTACAACCATACCCATACCAAATCTTCCTGTAAGCCTTGTATCTAAATCATCTAGCTCTGAAGGAGCTCTATCTGAAGTTAGAACAATCTGCTTATTAGCATCATATAACTCATTAAAGGTATGAAAGAATTCCTGCTGTGAAGAATCTTTGCGAGCAAAAAACTGAACATCATCAACAAGAAAAACATCTACATTTCTATACTGATCCTTGAATTTTGGCATGTGTCTCTTTCCAATAGCCTCAACAACCTCTGAAACAAATCTTTCAGCCGTAATATATTTAATAATAGTATCTGGATCATTTTTAAGAATCTGGTTTCCAATTGCCTGAACAATATGAGTCTTTCCAAGTCCAGTTCCCCCATATATATATAGAGGATTATAAATCCCACCTGGATTGTCTGAAACAGCCTGAGCAGCAGCATGTGGAAGTCTGTTATCTTTACCAACAACAAAAGAATCAAGAACATACTTATCATTAAGCATTTGGCTTGAAACATGACCTCTAGAAACTCCCCTCCTAACTGTAACCTCATTAACATTTCGAACCTTTCTAACCTTCTTTCCTTCGTTAATTTTGAAGAGTCCCTTTACATCAGCTCCATCTTTGTTTCCCTTTTCACCTAAACCACTACAAACTTCATAGCTCACTTCCTTAACAGAATCATCTTGCTCTTGTAGAGCCTGGAGAATCTTTAAAGTGTACTTTGATGAAATCCAACTTAGTGCAAATGAAGTAGGAACTCCAACTACTGCTTTTCCATCTTTTACACTTATAAGTGATGTATTTTGGAACCAAGTCAGGAAATGCATTTTTTGAATTGTGGGTTTCACTCTTTCGAGAATAGATAACCAAAGCTCTCTTTTTTCAGCCATAAGAATTTGAAACGTTAGCCCTAGAAAAACCGACCTAATCTTAACCAGTAAAAACAACCTCAACAAGGGTATTAAACATATTTTACATATGTCTATATCTCGGGGCCACCATTCCCCATGACCACAAGATATGGGAAAAAAATCTAATTACAGAACATTTAACTAGGCAGCACAATAAGGCCATAGTACAAATTTGACAGACCATGCAACTATAAAAAAACCTGTAGAAATTTTGGACTACATTCGTGCGAAACTTCTATGCAAATAGTCTAGCAATGTCAGCATACGTTACCACCAACATTAGAAGAATAATTAAAGCGAATCCAAATGCATGAATGTAAGATTCCCATTTTTGATTCACCCTTTTGCCTAAAATAAACTCAATAAGAATAAAAAGTAACCGCCCACCATCAAGTGCAGGGAACGGCAAAATATTAATCACAGCTAAAGACAACGAAAGTACTGCTACAAATCTAAGCAAAGGAATAATCCCCTCATGCACAAAGATATGAGTGTATGTAGCAATTCTCACAGGGCCTCCCACAGACTCAGAAATCTCACCACCAGAGATCATACTACCCACCATGGAAATAAACATCTCTCCAGTCATCTTAGCCATTCTAAAGCCCTCTCCAAAAGCATTATAAGCTGCTATATGAATAGGATATTTAGCTTTATTTATCTTAACAGCAGAAGAAACCTGGTCTGAATTATATAGAGTAATGTCGGTAGTAACTCCCTCATCTATTAACTCAGAAAGCAAAACTCCAATCTTTCCATCCTCTGGCATAATTTCAAAGAAGTCCTGTCGTCCTTGCCTTTCAATACTATAAGCCAATGTCTCAGTAGCATTTTCTTCTACAAATTTGATTAGCTCCAAACTGTCATCAATCTTATTACCATTAACAGAAACTACTACATCCTGACTCTTAAGACCGATTTTCTCGGCAGGAGAATCAGGCAATACCCTATCAATTATTACTCTCCTAGACTGATCGACCTCAACAATAACCTGATATCTAGCACCCTCTCTATAAACAATATATTCCAAGGTCTCTTCACCTCTCACAATTTTCTCGTAATCTTCTATGGAAAAAATTTGATGCTCATTAACAGATATGATCGTATCCCCTCTTCTAAGACCAGAACTGTACATTGAGCTATTAGTCTCGATATCAAAAATCTTAACTCTTGGAAACGCAGTGAAGTCATAGAATTCGAACCCCATATCAGCAAACTCAGTATCCATGACCTGCTCTGGAACAACTTCATAAGTAAAAATTTTGCCACTTCTAAGAACTTTGTATTTTCCCTCCGGACTAGCTGCCAAACTTTGTAAGGCAAATAGATCCAATTCTTCTTCATCAACCGAATAGATTAAGTCCTCTGCTTGAAATCCAATTTCATAGGCAAGAGAATCCTCTTCAATTCCCTTTATCTTAACTCCTTCCTCCAACTCAATTACTCCAGATGCAACAGCCGGTAAAACATCATCAGGTCCAAGTAACGGCTCCATTCCTGCAGTAAATCCAACTGTCAAAAGAATCCACGCCAAGAAAAAATTCATCACAACTCCGGCAACTACAACCTTACCCCTGTCTCGCATTCGCGCAGAAATAAAACTACGTTTCTTCTTAAGCATTGAAGGATCAGTCGCGTCTTCACCAAGCATTCTCACAAATCCTCCAAAAGGAATCCAGTTAATAGAATAAATTGTTTCCCCCTTTTTCTTACCCCAAATCCTTGGAGGCAAACCAAATCCAAACTCCTCAACTTTAATACCCGCTCGCTTTGCCATTACAAAATGCCCTAGCTCATGTATCAAGATTAGAAGCGAGAAAATTATAATAAAAGCTATCGCAGTAAGTATATAGTCCATAAATTAGGAATGAGGGGAAATAATTCTTTATACAGTCATAACGTCTTGCTCTTTTCCTTTAGCAACCTCGTCAATTTTCTTATTAATATCATCAACCTTTTCTTGCAAACTCTTATCGGCATCACGAAGATCGTCTTCTGTTATATCGTTATCTGTTTTTAGTTGTTTAAAATGATTGTGAGCTTCTTGCCTTGAATTACGCACAGCAATACGTGCATCTTCAGCAAGCTTATGTACATGCTTAGATAATTCTTTTCGTCGATCTTCAGTCAAAGGTGGAATATTTATTCTTACAAAATTACCATCATTAATAGGATTAAGTCCTGTTCCAATTCCAACAATAGCCTTTTCAATAGCAGCCAAATTACCTTTATCCCACGGTTGAATTTGAATAGTACGTGGCTCAGGAATGGAAATACTTGCTACCGCTTTAAGTGGCTGAATTGCTCCATAAACATCAATATTAACATTCTCAACAAGTGAAGAATTTGCACGCCCTACTTGAAGTCTTCCGAATTCATCACCTAAATGACTTAAGGCCTTATCAAATTCTTGCTGTGCTTTTGAAATAGCATCTTGAACTGACATATAAATTTTAATTAAGTAATAATTGTTCCAATTTTCGCTCCAGTAACAGCTTTTTTAATAGCCCCCTTTTTCTCGAGGTTAAATACAAGCATTGGCAAACCTCCAGACTTACACATAGAGGCACATGTTAGATCCATAACACCAAGTCCCTTTTCAATAATTGTCTGATAGCTAAGCTTTTCATACTTCTTAGCATCTTTATGCTTCATAGGATCCTTATCGTAAACATAGTCCACCTTGGTAGCCTTGAGTAAAACATCACATTCCATTTCCAAAGCTCTAAGGGCGGCAGCAGAATCAGTTGTAAAGAAAGGACTTCCTGTTCCACCAGCAAATATAACAACTCTTCCCTTATCCAAATGATGTTTGGATCTTTTTGGTATATAGTTTTCCATTGCTTTCTCAACCGGAAATGCTGAAACAGCACGAGCATCAACCTTAAGCTCTTTTAAAATAGCCTCGAAGGCAAGCGCATTCATACATGTAGCCATCATCCCCATTGTATCTGACGTAACTCGCCCCAGGTCCAAATGCTTAAAATCTCTATACCTCC
>JABJOK010000072.1 GCA_018664365.1 Candidatus Peregrinibacteria bacterium
AGCTTAAGGTTGAAGACAAGGAGGGAAATGTTGTTTTCCAAGAGGACACAGTTAAGAAAAAGCCTGCAGCAAAGAAAAAAGCTGCAGCTAAACCTAGGCCAAAAAAGAAGCCAGCAAAAAAGAAATAGAGACGAAGAGATCTTTCTGATTTGAAATGGCCTGTGATATAATTTCGGGGTGTAAATATAATACCTCGTTCTATGTTTAAATTTAGTAAAATTTTAGGACTGCTGACCTTGGCAGTTTCGGTGTTTTTAGCTAGCTCTTTAATTGTTTTTGCCGAAGATGATGGGCAAGATAATTGTAGTGGGCTTATTGTAGGAAAGGCTATTAGCCTGAATACAAATGCTGGAGTGACGAATTTTGATTCACATCCAGATTCAAAGGGAAGCTCCGGGGTTGCAGTTGGAAAAATTCTTGGACTTGGAAACATTATTGCTCCTGGAGAGCAAGCGGCTGCTGCCTGTGTAGAGATCAGCGAGGATGGTTATCTAACGGACGATGACGGACTGCCAACTCCTGATGACGACGTTTTTGATATTAAAGGATATGTTTGGAATGAGAACCTAGGGTTTATTAATTTTTATTGTGGAGATGATGGGTTTGATATTGGAGGGACGGGGAATGCGTGTGGGAGCAATCCTTATGGAGTGACCCTTGGTGCTGCTGATGTAAATGGCGACAGAATTCTTGAAGGAGAGGCGTGGAATCCTGTTTTTGGATATGTTTATTTCAATATTTTAAATGATCCAGATGTAGGTGGTGTTTGCATGGGGTCTTGTGACCTTGCTTCAGGCGCGGCTAGTGATGAGGACAAAAAGGTTTATAGAGACGAACTTGGTAATTTGCATGGATATGCGTGGACTGATGCTGGTGTGTGGATCGGGTTTTCGGGCGTTAATATGGGGCTTCCAGGAGAACCAGTTCCCCCGCCTCCTGGAGATTGTGGTCAAACGCCTGCTCCAATGGTTTGTGCATTAATGGATCCTGCAATTTTAGTTGATGAAGATCCTGTGCTTGCAGATGGAGAAGATTCTTATAATATTGAACTTTACCTGCACGCTAATGATGGAGAGGAGAAAGTCACTATTGATGATGCGCGTTTTACTGCCTTTGAATTAACTTTTTATTGGAAAGATACTGTGAAGAAGGACCAGAGGGTTGATGCTCCTGATAAAGACGCAAGTTTCGATGACCTAGAAAGTCCATGGGAGTATAAAGACGGAAGTAATGGTGGAGGTGTTCTCTTTAAACCTCATGTAATTAGCAAAGCGGATTTTGATACTTATTTTGATGAAGTTTCAGGGAAAACAGGAGTGTATGAACTATTACCTGAAAAAAGAATTAAATCTTTTGCTCCGACTACCAATGCAAATATTTCTTTAACAACTTCAACGGATCCAGCATATTCAGTGAATAACTCAGTGTTTTTGACTAACGCACTTGATGGAGAGCAGCCTGTTCCAAATAACCTTATCCTTGAATCCATTGGTTATGAATTAACCTTTGATGGAGTGGACTATTCAGGAACGATTCATCCTAATGGCAAGGCCTCAATTCCTTTGAAATTTGCGCCTGCAGTGAATGTGGACACCTTGTATGCAAATGGGTTTCAGGACATGATTGAGGTTTCGAGGAGTGTGCCTATTAATTTCGCTCTTGCGGTTAGTAAGGCAGCTTCTCTGGATGTATCTACTGATCCTGATTTTGATTTTATTTTAACTCTTGACGAGGACGAGGAAAGCGCTTGTGGTGCTAATTTCTCATTTAATTATCATACTCCTGCATCTGAGGAGGCGGAGGCGACTGGTACGGAGGGAAATTTTGTTATTGATGAGGTTCCGGGGGTTCTTTATGCGATAGCAACTATTTCAGGAAATGCATGCCAAGCTGGAAATGATTGTACAATATGGGACGAGTTAGGTGGATATTCAGACAAGCTTGATTGTGAGGAAGATGTTGCGAACTGTACCAATGCGGCATGTTCCTACGCGGGAAATGCGGGGATTCATAGTGTGATTCACTATGAGGTTGATGGAGATAGAGATGTTTACTATTACGGAAATAAGCTTCCTAGAACTGCGAGCTCACTTGTTAACCCAGTGGCTGTAATTCATGGAAACATTTATGCACCTAAGGCATTTAGCCCATCTGCTGAGCAGAAAACGCAGGCGACTGGAAATGTATCGGTGAATGTTGTGAGAAATTCTGTGAACGAAAATGTTAAAAAGATTATTGAAAAAAATACAGATGTGACAGGCCTGACTCCTAACGGAGGAACTTGTACGATTACCAACCTTAAACCCAATGCTGTTGTGGTGAATGGCAATGATTGTACGAAAAATGGAGACTATGCGATTGGTGAGGTTTCGCAGGATGGGGAAATACATAATTATATTTATTTTAAAGGAATAAGTGATGATCTTGTTGTTGAAATAAACCTATCTGAGCTTGATAAAAACTGGACAGTTATTACTGAGGGAGCTCAGGTAAAGATGATCGATGACATTTACAGTACAGATGAGGAAACCAGGTTTTCTCTTGTAGCTATGCGTAAAGAGGGAGGTGTTTGTGCTGACTCGAATATTTATATAGACAAGAATGTAAAGAATATCCAGGCGAATATTGCAGCAGACTGTTCAGTGTTTTCGTTTGATTACAACAATGAAAACAATCCAGACCCTATTCTTTCAACAGAGGGGATTGATGATGGGTTGCCGTATTGGCCAGGTGGGGCTCAGGAAATGGCGGAAGAGCTTGACCAGCAGTTGTTTATAGAGGGAAGTGTCGCTTCAAGGAATACAATTGGTGGAGCTGACCTAGATGCGGAAGGGCTTCTTTATTTACTTTTGGGAACGGGGGAAACGGTTGGTTTGTCTCAAGCGGAAAGGCTTTGGGCCCAGGCATATGACCTCAATTACTTGAGATTGTTTAAGCTTAAGCTAGAGCTTTCTGCCGATGGGCTTCCGGTTGATCAGATATGTCAAAAAGGGTTAACCATTGATGATATGATTGCCATTAATGATAAGAAGGCCTACGTTGCTACTCTTGATGGGATTTTTGCAGGTATGGCAATTCAAGAGAGTACAGGTGATCATGCAGGAGTTTGGCATAACGGAGTGCAGTGTGATGGGATAAATCCGTTGAACATGTTTGGCCCAGGCCAGGACACCTGTTATGGCGATGCCGCTGGACCACTGGACTGTTCTGGAGACCTTACTGTTCTAAATGAAGACGCATCTAAGCTTTCTCAAGGTTTAGACCCTAATGCTGACTTTGAGCCAGTATACATTTTCTACAAGCCGCCAAATTCATTTGTGTTTGAGAAGTCTGGAAAGACAACTACGTTTTAGAATTTGAACCAGTCTAAGCTTACTTCGGGATATTTGCTCATTTCGTCTGCCATGAGTTTTTGAATTTCTTGCAGACGCTCTGGGGTGGTGGATTCGAAGCGCAGCGTTAGGTTAGGGCTGGTGTTTGAGGCCCTTACTGCTCCCCATGAATTTTCGTCGAAGTTTACGCGAACTCCATCGATTGTGATGCAGTCGTATATTGCTGTGAAATGATCCACAAGGTTTTGAACGATCTCGAATTTTTTGTCGTCAGGGCAATGCGCCTTAAACTCTGGAGTCATTACCGTTTTTTCTAAATCGTTGAACATTTCTGAGAGGGGAGTTTCTGAATTTGAAATTATTTCTGTTATTTTTGCGGCGGCTAGTGGGGCGTCGTCGAAGCCGTAGTAGTTTTCTCCGAAGAAGAGGTGTCCTGATACTTCACCTGCCAAAGGAGCCGCAACTTCTTTCATTTTGCTTTCAATAAAGCTGTGTCCTGTTTTGCTCATGATTGGTTCTGCCCCGAGCTCTTTAAGCTTGTTTATAATCGCTTGTGAGACTTTTACGTCAAAGACTATCTTTGAACCCGGCTTTCGGGTTAGGAGGTCCTTAGCGAGCAATAAAAGCATGAAGTCAGATGAGTACATGTGTCCTTTTTCATCTACTATTCCAACCCTGTCTCCATCTCCATCAAAACCAATTCCTAGATCTGCCTTTTCTTCTTTTACTTTCTCAATCAGGTCACGCATATTTTCTATCTCTTCTGGATTTGCTTCGTGATTTGGAAATGTTCCATCAAGTTCACAATAAAGTTCAGTGACTTCGTGCCCTAGTTTTCTCAAATATTCTGGAGCAAATTTACCAGCAGTTCCGTTTCCAGCATCAACAATTATTTTTAGCGGACGCTTGATCTCTACTTTACTTAAAAGATCTTCAAGATAACTTGGCCAGATGTCTTTTTCTTCTACTGTTCCTTGTTCCTCCGGTGTATGAAATTTTTCTGACTGAATAATTTTTAGAACTTCTTGAAGCTCATCTCCACAAATTGAGTGAGCATTTTTGGTTACGGTTTTGAGTCCGTTGTATTCTTTTGAATTGTGGCTAGCGGTAAGATTTGTAGCTGAATCAAAATCCATTGCGCAGACTGACCAATAGATCATTGGAGAAATTGAAAGTCCGATGTTTGTTACGTTTAGCCCACACTCTGTTAACCCCTTAATAAAAGCTTTTTGAAGACTTGGCCCTGTTAGGCGATTGTCTCTTCCTACTGCCATATTTTTGGTTCCGTATTTCTCTATTAAATATGTGGCTGTTCCTTTTCCAATTAGATAAACAGTTTCTTCGGTTAGGTCAGCTGGCTTGTCGTCGATAGGATCTGCGATGCCTCGAATGTCGTAGGCTCGGAAAATGTGAGGATTCATTAGTATGAGTTATTGTATTTTGTTACGTCCATCGTGTCTTTGATGGTTTGGAGACGTTTCGGAAGCTCCATTTCTTTTAAAACTTTTGCAGCGGCTTTTGGCACAAGTGATTCCCAATCATCTTTGTTTAAAATTGATTCGCGCACTTTTGTGGCCGAGACTTCTAGTTCTTTTTCCACCTGTATAACCTCAGGACCGGTTTTGCAGGTTCCGTCTGGTCTTTGATATTTGCCTTCATAGCAGGCTTTTACGATAGGGGAGCCTGTATATATGCGTGTATATGGTGGAACGTAGATGTTTATATGATTTACCCAAAGGGCGTAATTGTTCACATTCCTTACGGGAACGATTGCGTATCTTTCTGATGAAATTCCCGCCTCTCTTAAAGATTCATCTATAACTCTAAAACGTTCACCTGCTGTTAGCGGATTTGAGGATAGATAATTTTTTTCAGCACTGCCTACAGCCAGGATAACTCTTTGGTTGTCCTCAAGAATTTTTTTAACAATATCTAGGTGTCCGTTATGGAAGGGCTGAAAGCGCCCAATGAATAATGCTGATTGCATATTTGTACGTTAAAAGTCGCTTTAGAGTATTGAAAGTTGAGGGCGAAAAGTCAAGTTAGACTCGCGGCTTTAGTTGTATTAGATGTGGAGGCCTTAACTTATGTTCATTAAGCTCCATTAGTCTAAAAATTTTGTGAACCACGTTTGGATTAATTCCTTTTGAAATGAGATCATCTCTTGTTGCGCCTTCTTCTACTTTTCTAAGGATTTGATCTATGTCTTTGTAGGCTATTCCCAACTCTTCTTCGTCTGTTTGCCCTGGGTACAATTCTGCAGAAGGTGTTTTTCGAATAAACTCATCAGGAAGCCCTACATGCTCTGCCAATTTGAAAACATCTGTTTTAAGAAGGTCTCCAATTACCTCAATGTCTGCTGCAAGATCTCCATATTTTGTTCCATATCCTAGCGCTAGCTCTGTCTTGTTTGATGTTCCGATCACTAGAGAGTTTCTTGTGTTTGCGAAATTATAAAGAATATTCATTCTTACTCTTGCTTTGGTGTTGATCTGTGAAAGTTCGTTTGGTTTCCATGGAAGAGCCATGAAGTCTGTGAGAAATTTATTAATTGAAACTGAAAATTGTTCTACCTTTAGAAACTGGCAAAGTGTTTTTGAGTGGAGATAGTTCTCATCAATTGAAACCCCTTTTTCTGGCATTAAAATTCCAGTGACGTTTTCAGCACCAAGTGCGTCTACGGTCAGCTTTAATGAAAGTGCAGAATCGATTCCTCCGCTAACACCAATAACAGCTTTGTCGAAGCCGTTTTCTTTGAAATATCTGTGAATTGAAGCGATTATTTTTGTGTAAATGTTGTGCATAAAGGTAGGGGGTAAATTTAGACAGGAGAAAATTATAAAACTTTTTCAAAATATTGGAAGAGGGGGTTTTGTTTTGATGTTGCGCTAGAAATTTTTAAGTTGTCTTTTGATGTCCATTTCTTGCGACCGCTTTTTAAGTGAGTCTCTTTTGTCGTGAAGTTTTTTACCACGGCATATGCCAATCTTTACCTTTATTAAGCCTTTTTTTGAATATAGCTCTAGGG
>JABJOK010000034.1 GCA_018664365.1 Candidatus Peregrinibacteria bacterium
ACACCAGATGATGTATCAGAAATGCCTCCAACTCAGACACCAGCAGGACCAGAAGATCTAGGACCGCAAGTATCAGAGGCACCAGCAGAGGAAACGTTTACACCAGATGATGGAGTATCAGAAATGCCTCCACAGCAGTCTGCGGCAGCCCCAGAAGACCTAAAGCCGCAAGTGTCAGAGGCACCAGCAGAAGAAACATTTACACCAGATGATGGAGTATCAGAAATGCCTCCACAGCAGTCTGCGGCAAGAGCAGATGATCTAGATAAATCATAGTAGAAAAGTTCTAGGTACAAAAAAACACAAATTTCGGCCACATCTTACAAATAGGTGTGGCCGTATTTAATTGTCTAGATATATAAATATTCATTTTGATACCCTTGCAAAAAGGGAAAAACGCTGGTAAGCTTACAACTTGCGTGAACGGACTGACTTAAAATTTATATGGGAAAGGACAAAATCGTCGTAACTGGGGCCAAGATCCACAATCTTAAGAATATAGATGTGGAAATTCCACGTGATAAATTCACTGTAATTACAGGGCTTTCTGGTTCAGGAAAATCTTCGCTTGCCTTTGATACAATTTATGCTGAAGGTCAAAGAAGATATGTTGAGAGCCTTTCTACGTATGCAAGAAATTTCTTGCAAATGATGGAAAAACCTGATGTGGAAGGCATTGAGGGGTTGTCTCCAGCAATTTCAATTGATCAAAAAACAGCTCCACGTAATCCTAGGTCAACAGTAGGAACTGTAACTGAGATATATGACTATTTAAGGCTTTTATTCGCAAAAGTGGGAACGCCTCATTGTCCTGAGTGTGGGAAAGCTATTGAAAGACAAACTTCTCAGCAAATCCTAGAGGATGTGACAAATATGAAGGAAGGATCAAAAATTCTTGTACTGTCACCAATTGTAAGAGATCGCAAAGGACAGCACCTAAAAGGTCTTGAGAAGGTTAGAAAGGAAGGATTTGTGCGTGTAAGAATTGATGGGGAAGTATACCCCATAGTTGATATCCCCGAATTAGATGAGAACAAGAAGCATTCTATAGAGATAGTTGTGGACCGTTTAGTAGTAAAAGACCTTAAAAAGCAGGTACAAAAGCTTTCTTCAGGTCAAGAAATTGACCTTCCAAACCCTAATCGCACAAGATTATCTGATTCTATTGAGACTGCATTGAAATTTGGTGAGGGGCTTGCCATTATATCTAATCACGATACAGGCGAAGATAAGATATTTTCTGAGCATTTTGCATGCTCAGACTGCCACATAAACGTTCCAGAAATAGCACCAAGAAGCTTTTCATTCAATAGCCCACATGGGGCATGTGAAGAGTGTCATGGACTTGGAACAAAGCTAGAAATCGATCCAGATTTAGTTATTCCAAATAAGAAGCTAACGCTTGCTGAGGGGGCGATAATGCCTTGGTCAGCAACAACATCTCATTTAACTTGGTATAATCGCATTCTAAAAGGAGTAGCAAAAGCTCATGGGTTCTCTATGGATGTGCCAATTAAAAAGCTAAGCGAAGAAGCTATGAAGTTGGTTCTTTATGGAGATAAAAAGCGTAAATACAAGGTACTCATGGGAGCTACGAATGAAAATCCTGATAGTGGAGGTAAGTTTTCAGGAGAATATGAGACCACCTTTGAAGGAGTTATCCCCAATTTGGAGCGTAGATACCTTGAAACAGACTCTGACTACGTTAGAAAAAAGATTGAGGGGTTTATGAGAATTCTTAAGTGTCCATCATGTAAAGGAAAGAGGCTGAAACCAGAGATTTTGGCCGTGCAAATAGACAAAAAATCTATTATGGATATTACTGAGTTTTCAGTGAAAAAAGCCTTAGACTTCTTCCAAAAGGTCAAATTTGGCCCAATGAAGGAAGAAATTGCAAAACAGATCCTTAAGGAGGTGAAGAATAGGCTCAAATTCCTAGAAAACGTAGGTTTGACCTATTTAACACTAAATAGATCAGCAAATACCCTTTCAGGAGGGGAGGCACAGAGAATAAGACTGGCAACACAGATAGGATCACGCCTCTCAGGCGTTATTTATGTTCTAGATGAACCAAGTATAGGTTTGCATCAGAACGACAACGACAAGCTTATTAAAACACTTTTAGACCTTAGGGACATTGGAAATACTGTAATAGTTGTGGAACACGACGTCGATACAATGCTTGAGGCAGACTATATCCTTGATATTGGACCTGGAGCCGGAAAACACGGAGGAGAAGTTATTGCTAGAGGTACACCTCAGGAGATAATGAAAAATCCTAATTCTGTTACCGGGAAATACCTTTCTGGAAAGTTAG
>JABJOK010000001.1 GCA_018664365.1 Candidatus Peregrinibacteria bacterium
AATGTCATTTACTCTAGCTTGGTCCTTTGGACGGCTAGTTAAGAATGCTCCAAATGTTGAACAGAAAGGTACGAAGCCTGAAAGGCTCAAGCCTCCTGCACAAGAAACCATGTGTTGTTCGGCAATTCCACATTCGATGTATTGGTCCGGAAGGTCTGAAGCAACGAACTTTGTCATTACTGATCCCTGAAGATCCGCTGTTAGAGCTAATACTTCTTTATTATGGTTTGCTAGGTCTAGAAGTGCTTTTCCGTATGCCGTTCTACAGTCTGTTTTTTCATCAGCTTCGTAAACAATAGGGCTTCCTTCGTCTATTCCCTCAACTTTGCTTAGCAGTTTCGGAAACTGCGCTGGAGTTGGTTTCCACTCAAGATGATTTCTAAATTCTTCTAGCATTTTTTCCTCTTCTTCAGTTGGAGTTAGGTTGTCTATATCTGCTTGAATCTCTTCTGGAGCTGGAGCTTTTCCGTGCCATGTTGAACGAAGCTCTTCTCCTTCTCTCTGCATGTATTCAACTCCTTGTCCCATGATTGTGTCTCCAATTAGGACAACTGGTTTACATGTGATTTCATGTGCTTCTGAAATAGCGTTCCAAAGTGACTGGTAGTCATGTCCGTTTACATTAATTACGTGCCAGTGTCCTGCTTCAAATACTTTTTGGATATCTATCTTCAAAGTTTCTTCAATACTTGCTGTTAGTTGAACTTTGTTGTAATCAACAAAAAGAATCAGGTTGTTTAAATCATAGTGTCTAGCGAAGTGAATCATTTCGTGAACCTGTCCTTCTTGCACTTCTCCATCTCCCATAACACAGTAAGCCTTGCGGTCTGTTTTCTTCATCTTTTCAGCTAAAGCAAAAGCTGCTCCTACTGATACTCCTACCCCAAGAGGTCCTGTTCCAAAATCTACTCCATCAACGTGTCTTGTTATGTGTCCTTCGAACTTGCTTCCAAGTTGTCTGAAGTTTTCTACTGCTTCTTTTTTATCTACGTATCCCATTTCTCCAAGTACACTGTATACAGCAGGGGATATGTGACCGTTTGAAACAACGAGTTTTTCCCCAGTTTGTCCAAGAATAAGAGTGTAAAGAACTGTGAGATAATCGATTGTTGAAAGTGAACCGCCTGGATGACCACTTTGTGCATTTGTGACCATTTCTACGATTGATTTGCGGCAAGATTTTGCAAAGGTTGCAAGGAAGTTTATGTGATCTTGAGTTAGATCCTCCCCAAGTTTAGGATGGTTTGTAAACATAGTTTTTATGATAAAGCTTTTCTTGTGAGGTCTTTTGAGAGTTCTACTCCAGGTTGATCAAAGGCGTCTATTTCGTATAACTCGCCAAGAAAGGCGGTTGCACCTTCGGTTAACATGAAGAGAGAGCCCAGTGTCTCCTCGGTTACGGAGTCTACTTGAACTCTTAAGTTTGGTCTATCATTTTTTGTGAGCGAAGTAGCAGTTGCTTCTAGCTCTATGTTTAGAAGTTTTTTAAAGGTGATATCTCCTGTTTCAAGTTCTGGAATTTTAAGATCTGGAAGTGGGTGAGTGTTCTCAATAAAAATGATCAATTTGTCGTTAGGTCCTTCGTTATATAATTGGCTTTGTGAATGCTGGTCTGTTACTCCGAGTGCATTGATGGGTGTAAGTCCTACGTTTACTGTTTCTCCTTTATTATTGACCTTTTTTCCTATGCTTTCTGCGAGAAGTTGTCTGTACCAATCTGCAAATCGTATTAGCTTTTGTGAATATGGCATCATTACATTCATCACTTTTCCTTTTTCTCCGAGAAGATATTGGATTACAGCTAATTGAAAGGGAAGGTTGTTGGTAAAATCTTCACTTAAAAATTGGTTACGCATTTCCTTTGCTCCTGAAATTAGTCTATTTATATCAATTCCTATTAGTTTTGCAGGAAGTAGTCCCACAGGTGTTAATACGGAGAATCTTCCTCCTACATTTTGAGGTATATCGAAGGCTTTTATTCCTTCGCTGTTTGAAATTTCTCTTAGAGTTCCTTTTTCAGGATCTGTCACAAATACAAAATGCTCTTTCGGTACTAGTCCTTTTTCTTCTGTGTTTTTCCTGAAGTAGTAATACTGAGAGAGTATCTCTGGAGTTGTTCCAGATTTGGTAACTACGATAAATAATGTTTTTTCATAATCAATAACGTCCTCGAGTTCTTTGATCATCTCGGGGTCGATATTATCTAAAACATATAGTTCTGGTAGGGTTTTTTGATAAAGATGTGTGAGTGACTGCTGTAGGCATATTGTTCCAAGTGATGACCCACCAATCCCAAGAACCACGATATGGTTGTATTTTCCTCTGTTTTCTAATGCGAAGTCGTCGATGTCCTTGATAGGTACGTTGTCGTCTAGAATCTCATAAAACCCTTGCTTCCTGGCTTCTATTTTTTCTAAATATCCTGCTATTTGATCTTTTTTTGAAGATAGTTCTTCTTCTGAAAGACCGTGTTCTGCTGCAATTCTATGTAGATTTGATAAGTCGAATTTAACCATGATGTGGATTGTGGTGATTTTGTGTGTTTTCTTGAGAAGTTTCCTCAGCTGGTGCTTGTAGATTTTTTACAGTTTCCCAGTCGGCCATGAATTTTTCAATTCCCTTGTCTGTTAATGGATGATGTACAAGCTGTTCAAGCACTGAAGGTGGCATTGTGCATATGTCTGCTCCAATAAGCGCTGCATCCATTACGTGTCGAGGATGCCTGATCGAAGCCACCAGTACTTTTGTTTCGAATCCGTAGTTTCTATATGCGGTTACTATGTCTTCGATTAGAGCCATTCCTTCTTCTGAGATGTCATCGAGTCTTCCAACGAATGGACTAACAAGTGTAGCTCCTGCCTTTGCAGCTAGAATTGCCTGTCCCAGTGAGAAAACGAGAGTTACGTTTGTTTTGATTCCTTCTTCAGTAAACATCTTCACTGCTTTTAATCCCTCTGCAGTCATTGGCACTTTTACAAAGATGTTTGGGTGCCATGCTGCGTATATTCTACCTTCCCTAAGCATTCCATCTGCATCTTCGCTGATTGCTTCAGCACTAATTGGTCCGTCCACAACGTCTGTAATTTCTTTAATTCTGTCTTCTAAAGAAACGCCTTCTTTTGCTATTAGAGATGGATTTGTTGTAACTCCATCAATAATGCCCCAAGCTGCATACTTTTTAATATCTTCTAAATTTGCTGTGTCTAAAAAGAATTCCATATTTAAGAGGGTTAATTCTTGGTGGCACTATAGTTAATTTATTGCGGTTTTTCAACGTTCTCTAGAAGCGATTGCTCTATTTCAATGGGCCCTAGGTACCCTGAGTCTAAAATGAAGCTTTCAATCGTTTTGTCAAAGCCTGTAAAAACTGCCAATCCTGTTAATAACAGAAGTATTCCAAGGGTTTTCTTAAGCCATCCACGCGGATTTGCTGCTGGGCGAAATTTTGCAGCAACAGCCTGTCCTCCGTAACCAATTAAGGTTAATGGAATTATTAATCCAAGTGCGAATGCTACAAGGTTTATTGTTCCAACAGCGAAACTTTGCGGAAGTATTATTGCTAATATTATTGCAAAGGTAGGGGAGCAGGTTGTAAATACTGGGCCTAGAGATGCTCCCAGTAGAATAGCTCCTTTCATTCCTCCCTGTTCGTTGCTTTTCCCGATTAGTTCTTCAGACTTGTATAATTTCAGCTTAAAAGCAATTGTGTCCCAGAGTGACGGGAAGACCAACGTTATACCGAAAAGAGTTATTAGCCCTCCTGATATATAGCTCCATACGTAATTAGGAACGCCAATCAGGAAGGTGGTCCCTTTTAGCAATAAAGAAAATAAAATTATGGAAAGCCCAAGTGATAATGTTATTACTAATGGTCTCCATCGATTTTTTTCACCAACTGTTCCGCCAATTATTATTGGAAGAAGAGTGATTGTGCATGGAGCGAGCATAGTGAGCACCCCAGCTAGGAATGCAGGTATTAGGAATTCCATTGTATTTTTTTAAATGAACTAGTGATTGCTTTACATTACTGCTTCAAGAGCTGCAATGATGTCTGCGTTGCTTGGTGCTGCAAGTGTTTCAGCTGCATTGCCTTCTGCATCCACGATGACAACAATTGATTGAGTTGTAATTCCGTATGTAGCTTTGAGCTCAGTTTCAGTGTCGTAATTTACTTTTAGAATTTTTGTGCCTTTTGGAAATGTATCCATTTCATCTAGAATAGC
>JABJOK010000027.1 GCA_018664365.1 Candidatus Peregrinibacteria bacterium
ATAGGACGAATCTTTTTGGAGCTCAACACTATGTTCTGTCGCCTGCTTATTTTAGAGTGGTTTTGAGGAGTTTTATATACCCGATTTACATATAGGCTAATTGCTTTAAATCAACCATAAAGCACATTATCATTCTTGTGCATCAGCATTTCTCTCCTCAACCAATTGCTGGACTTCTTCGTAAGACATTTGTTCAGGCCATAAAAGATCACCCTGACTATTATATATAGGGATAAGTCTGTCTGGATAATCTTTGTTTGCCTCAAGCATGGCCTCTACATATTGCTGTAAGAGCCATTCCTGTTTAGCAGGATCATCCTCGGGCTCGTCTACATGTCCTGCTATACTAAGCCATTTGTCATGACTACGAGCATCTTCTACAATAGCACCCTCTTCCACTAATTCATCTTTTAATTTTTTAGCTTCTTCTGAAAGTCTAGTATCCCCAATAGCAGCGGAATAGCTCGGATAAAGTTGAGTGAGCTTTCGAAGCTTTTCTAATTGCTCTACTGTCAGTCCATCCTTGTCCTTCCCAATGATTAGTCCTCGAAAACAATGAGGAGAAATTCTACCACTATCAACATAGTAACCATTTTCTGAACCATTGTACGGTAGATCTTCCCACCTTTCTATCTTCTCTTCTGGTTCAATTTCACTGGGCTTTCCACGTCGTTCGTTAAATTCAGCTACTGGTCGGTTGGAGGGCTCATTGTATATTGTATTATTATTAATGACTTTGTTTGCATCCAACAAAAATGCTGTTCCATTTGAATACATTAAATCTCGCACTTTTTTTGCGGGAGCAACATCGCCAAAGCTCTCGTGGTCAAAATCCACACCAGCCAATGATCTTCCCAATACATTAAACCAAAGCCTTTCTCTCCACCCCTTATTATTTTCCATGGTAGCTTTATTCTTTATACTACTAACATAGTATTCTTTTACTTTTTCCATTTCTGCTGTTTCTCGTTTTGGATTAAGACCATCTTCTTCTTCACCGTCTACATTAAATTTTTGCAGATATGGCATCAATCCTACTTCTAAGGCAGCCTGGGACTTTCCAATTGTGTTACAAAAAGTGCTTATTGAACGTGGGTTATCTCTTGCACCAGTGACTCCGTGTACTCCCATTCCAGGTGTGTTTATATCCATAACTTTCTCCATAATTCTCTCAACAACCTCGGGAGTCAATATATCTTCCCGCGCTGATGTTTCTACTTCTTCACCGCCTTCTTGTGGTATCTGTTCAACTACCTCTTGTTCTTCATCAGGCTTGGGTGATGGCGTTGGCATGAATTCTTCTGGCATAATAATTTGCTTAATAATCTATTAGATTTATTATAGTTTCGCTTTCTTTTAAAGTCAAAGGTTCTATTCACACTTACGAGTAACAAAAAACACCTTAAAAATAAGGTGAAAATGTCTGGAGCGGGTGAAGGGAATCGAACCCTCGTCTTCAGGTTGGAAACCTGACATAATAAACCATTATACGACACCCGCGTGATGATTTTAAAAACCGCTTTTTAGAATTTCCACTGATATTTTTCAAGATCTACCCAATAGAAATCTTCTTTCTTCTTTACTTCTACTCCTTCACTTTCTAACAAAAGCTTTTGTAAATCCCTAGGATGGTCAGCACAAGTTGTACTAATAATTCCTTTTCTATTTATAACTCTCTGCCAGGGGATTCTTTTCATTTCAGGCTCTGATAAAATATGTAGTGCCCATCCAACTACTCTTGCACTTCGAGGTGAGCTGGCTAATGTAGCAATTTGTCCATATGTCGCAACTTTACCCTTTGGGATCTTTTTAAGCAGCGTATAAACACGCTGGTAAAAGTTTGTAGTCATAGTTTTGTGGTCGGGGTGAGAGGATTTGAACCTCCGATCTCCTGCTCCCAAAGCAGGCGCCTTAAGCCGCTAGGCTACACCCCGTATTTATAACACATCCCTGGTGCCGAGGGAGAGAATTGAACTCTCGACACGTAGATTTTCAGTCTACTGCTCTACCACTGAGCTACCTCGGCTCGTCAGAACTACGCTCAAGGTTTCGTATCTCCTGCCTGTTGGCAGTATTTACTTCACCTTCCGCATAATTCTTCCTCCCCTCACACATCCGTGCTCGTCCCGCTTTGCGGAACTGCGCTCCTGATGTGCTCGGTGATTTTTTCTTCCTCTCCTCACAAAGGCGTGCTTGTCGAGCTATGCTCTCCTGCACCACTCCTTTGATCGGGTATTATTTACCAGGGAGATGCTATAAAAGTAGTTTTCAAAATACTATAGTGGTGGGCATGGATGGACTTGAACCATCGACCCCCACGTTATAAGCGTGGTGCTCTAACCACTGAGCTATGGGAG
>JABJOK010000075.1 GCA_018664365.1 Candidatus Peregrinibacteria bacterium
CATCTTCTGTTGAATCACTATTACCTGATTTTACATTTTTAACCTTCATAATTATGCAGCTTTTGGCTTTTTAATTTTTAGCATTTCATCAATTTGTGTAATTTTAGCCTTATAATCATCCATTTTGATAAATGGCTCCTCACCAATCTCAAAAGGCTTTATTTCCCCGTCCTTTTTGTACTCTTCTGCTAGCTTTCTTAGTTCATCAGGCTTGATTTCACTCCTGTCAGCGTAAGAAATGTCTTTCCACTCTTCCTTCTTCCAATCCTTGGCAATATGTCCACCAGCGCTAGTCAAAGACTTCTTAATGCGATTCTTAAAGGGAGTTCCACCGGCACCAATGCCCTTAAACTGGGCACCTACGGCATTTTTAGTCTTGTCCCAAAGACCAGCTCTAAATGGAGAGAAAAGAGTACCGACAGTTCCAATAATCGCTGCTCCTCCAAGCCTTAGGACCGAATTTAAACCAAGCATGCTAAAGGCCCCAATACCGCGCGCGGTTCCAGCAAAGAACCCCTTCGTAAGCCCTTTTCCAAGAGCCTTCGCCTTCCGCTTTGAATAATCACCAAAATTATGACCAAAATCATCAAATTTATGGAAAAATTTAGAATTTTTAAATCCCGACACTAGACTATTTGCCGAGAAATTAACCTGCCCCTCCAGTCCATATTCCTTAGTTCTCTTCATCAAGTCTCGCATTTTACTCCTTAGCATATCATCGCTAATTGCCTCCCTCCTGACATCTTCCTGAAGGGCCTTGAACTCGGCATTAAGCTCACCCAGCCTTGCTTCGTCCCAATCGCGAACATTAAGGGCATGCCAATTAAATACCTCAGTAACAAATGGCCTAACAGCATCTAGTTGATCGTGAAAAGCATCTTCTACAACCATCCTGATCCCAGAAACGTGCATCCTATCCTTGACCCCAAGCTCCTTCGCAATTAATTCCTTCAATTTATCTGAAACTCGATGATACTGAATGGAATCCTTCCCTTCGGCAAAAGACTCGAACGCTGCCAGCAAAATAAACCCAGTTTGAGCATTTAATGCTTTAATATCAAACAATCTGAGGATTTTATCAACACTCTCAAAGTCCTTAGGCTTAAGTCCTAAAAACGGCTTAACAGTTTTTCCACCTACCTGATACTGAAAATCAATTAACGCCCTAATATTTCCCATATCAGCAGCCTGTAGAACTTCGGCCCCAGCTCTCTTAGCAAGGTCTTCATAGTTCTCACGTGCCTCTAAGATAGCTACGTCTCCATCTAGTACAAGCCTAGCAAGCCTTCTAAGCTCTTTCTCAGATTTCTCAGGATGTTGTTCGGCAAGCATTGTCGTAATGGCTCGCATCGCCACATCATCATCGGTTAAACCTGAGCACCCCTCAAGATCACCTTTTGCCTTTTCAAGTTCTGCCTTAAATCTCTCAAAAGGAGCATCTCCGAAATACCTCGAGAGGTCATCAGTAAAAATACCGGCAAACTCCCTAGCTTGATCAATATTAAAACCGTCTATATCAAATCTTTTAAACTTTTCTAAAAGCCCATCATCCCCACCAATAGCTAATTCGGTATCTCCTACGGTCAGTTTTATCCCAAGCTTTTCGGCAAACTCTAAATGACCTAGAACTTTTCCTAACTGGTCATGATACTTCTTTACAGCCTCAGTAAGCCTCTCATATTTTTTTATAATCTTCTTAGCCTTAGAAGATTCAGATGAAAATCTTTGCTGCTCTACTGGATTAGGAGCGTCCCTTCCTCTTTTAGAGGCCAGCCTGTTATTAATCTGAGCATAATCATTTAAAGCAATAACTCTGTCTTCAATCGAGGCAGTGGGGCTAATTAATGCTTCATCTGAATCAGTACCATCGTCATTTTTCTTCTTAATAGTGCTCTCATCATCATCACGAGCTGAAACCGCCTTATCTATTGTCTGAAAAAGTATATCCGAAGACTTTTCTAATTCAGGAAGATGCACAGGGGACTTAAAATAATCCCAAGCTTCGCCAGCTGACTTAGCCGCATGATCGAATCCAGAAGAAATGCCTCTGACAGTAACAGTCAACCCATCTCCAGTACCCTCAATCTTCAACCCTCCAAATGTTGCCTCAAACAAACTTCGTCCATCATCATTCCTCAGGGCAAAAATAGCCCGATCGACCACATCCGCATCTGCTAAATCATGGGCCGAGCGCAAGCCACTAAACAGTCTTGCAACTTCACCAAAGGCCTGATCGTAGTCATCTTGATCCATCCCATCAGAAACTTTTGCAAAGTCAGTCGCCAAATATCTGTCAACAACATCCCTATACCCGTCACTCAAATTAAGAGATCTAATGGACAGTATAGATTCTTCAATTTGCTTAATAATTGCATTGTATCCCGCAAATCGCACCCCCTCATCTTCAGTGCCTAGTTCGTCCCATCTCGCTTGAACGTTACTACTGTCTCCATTGATCAAGTCCGCAGGAAGATCACCAATAATTTTATTTTCAATAAGATTTTCTGAAGCACTTATACGTCGTCCTAGAATTTCTCTACCATCAGTAAGAACATGCATGTTCTCACTCTCCTCTGCTCTAGCCTCATGAAACATATCCGCCAAAGGGATATACTCTTCTTCTATAAATTCCCGCACCGAATCAACTGATAGATAACTAGCCAAGTCAACTCTGGCAGCACGGTAACGCTCAAGCCCAGCCAGCAATTCGCCAAAATCAGAATCTAGACCAGCGTCATGAGCCCTACTCCCGAAATCGTTCATCATGTCATCTACACCAGAGGTAAGTCGATCAACAATATCATTAACAATTGAATCAGATCGCCTTCTAAGGTGGCGAATTCTACTAGAAAGCCCCATGAAGCCTGCAGCAGTATGCCTATCGCCTCCATGTGGGACCGCAGCCAAAGCTGACTCCAACCTCTCGATCTCTTCATTAATTTGAGAAAGCTCCGTAGACATTTCAAGCATTCTAGCGCTATCGAAGTCCACAGGATCAAGAACACTCAAGCGCCTGTTAGAAAGCTCAGTGCGCTCTTCAGTCAGACGCAACTGTTCCCTCATCTCAGCAATCTCTCTCTCCAGCCTATCAACGTCTACTCTTGAATAAGGCCGTCTCTTCTGCATCCTGAAAAGCAAAGACATAAGCTCATGCCGCCCTTCAATGTTTCCATCATGCAGACTAAAACCTAAAATTTTAGACAAAACTCGCATCGCGGGACCATCAGGACTCTCTAATTCTCTATCCCTTATCTCCAGCTGAAGCTTACTAGTTACAGAGAAAAAAGCATTTTTACGTGCCGTCTTGAGCATAACATCCGGATCTGAAATTTCACCAGAATTCAACAGCCTAGTGTTTTCCCTAATGACAGCTCTAGCAAGTAAATGGGGGAACTCGTCACCCAGATTATCCTCAATAGCCCTTCGCAAATCACTGGATATAGCACCAACTCTTTCAGCCAGGTCCAAATCAACGGTGTTTGGATTAGCATCAAGTACTGCATCAAGTGCATCCATTTGCTTAGCATTGAACGCCTTTACATTTCGCTCATCTTGTTGATCGGTAAGTTCAGCCATAGAGAGTTAAAATAATCTTAATATTTTATCAAATTTTGGCCTAAAAAACAATTGCAAAACCGCTTTTCAGCCGGTAACATCGATAGGAATTTACGGAAAAGTGAGCCAATCGAGTACTATATATTGCCGTAAAGGTCGAAAATGTCAAGTAACAAAGCCGAAAATGGATTACAAAGTTAAAAAATTGGAAAAATCTCAAGTCGAGATAAAAGTAACGGTCTCAAAGGAAATTATGGAAGAGGCAGAGAAAAAAGCTGCAGACGAAATTTCAAAAGACGTAAAAGTCAAAGGATTCAGACCAGGACACGTGCCGCCACATGTTCTTGAGCAGTACGTAGACAAAAAATATATTGAAGCTCATGCGCAAGAAATGGCAATCCAGAAATCATACGCAGAGGTAGTCGTAACAGAAAAAATTCAAGTTGTATCAAGGCCAAAAGTAAAAATAGATTCAGAAGATCCACTTACATACACAGCAACGGTAGCTGTACTTCCAGAAGTCGAGATTAAGGACTACAAGTCAATCAAGGTAGACAAAAAGGAGCCAAAAGTTACGGACAAGGATATTCAAGAGGTAGTTGATGATCTTAAGAAATACGGTACGAAATACAAGGACGTGGATCGCGCTGCGAAGAAAGGTGATAGGGTAGAGGTTGATTTTGAGGGATTCGACAAGGATGGGAAGTCACTTGAAGGAACGAAGAGTTCAAACCATCCAGTCATCCTTGGAGGAGATTCACTAATTCCTGGGTTTGAGGACGAAATAGTAGGACTAAAAAAGGATGAGAAAAAAGAGTTCGACATTACATTCCCAAAAGACTATGGCAAAGAAGACTTTCAAGGAAAGAAGGTTAAATTCAAAGTTGAGGTGAAGCGAATTGAAGAAGCGGAAGAGCCAGAAGTTAATGACGCGCTCATCGAGCAAGTAACGGGGAAGAAGCAAAAATTAGAGGACTTCAAGAAGGACATCGAGAAAAACGTAAAGGCCCGAAAAGAGGAAGAGGAAGGGAAAAGGCAAGAAAATGAGTACATTGAAAAACTACTTAAGGCGACAAAAGTCGATATTCCAGAAGCCCTAATCGAGGAAGAAGCCGAATACATCATGCACGATATGAAACATGACGTAGTCCAAAAAGGCCTCAACTGGGAGGATTTCTTGAAACAGAGCAATACAAAAGAGGAAGATTTAAAGAAAAAGTACAGACCTGAAGCCGAAAGAAGAATAAAGGTAAGGCTTGCACTTAGGCATGTTATAGAAGAAGAAAAGCTTGAAGCTACAGACAAGGAGCTTATGGCCGAACTGGAAAAGGTTAAAAATTTCTACCCGCCAGCAGAGCATGAGAAAATAATGGAGCAGTACGAAAGCGGCGAGCTAAAAGCTCAGCTTACAAACAAGATTACTCTCGGAAAGCTGTTCGACAAAGTTCTAAAGTAGCCGAAAAATAGTGAATATGTTAATATCAAGAAAACTAACGTTTTTCCTATGAAAGCATTATATCTTACCTTATCAATCATCTTCACAGTCCTTTTGCTACTTCTTGCATTTGGAAACATTGCGGCTCAATGCAGTGGAGTGAATTTCTTATTTTTCCAAATACAATCAAACCCCACATTAATTTTCCTAGGAGTTGGTGTGCTAGGAATTTTAACAGGTATGTTTTACAACGCATTTCTAAGGCGAGTTCTTGAGACCAGCCCGGAGGACGAGGATTCGGACTTTGAATAAAAAAATGTTGCAATCTGTTTAAAAAAAATGTACGTTGCGGTTAGATGTATACATTTTGTATACGTCCAAGGGCAATAAAACCAGAGGGCAATGCTAAAAAGGCTTTTTACGTCAAATACTCGTATAAAGCTGCTAGAGGTTTTCATTTTGAATCCTGGAGAAGAATTTTTCATTCGGGAACTCACAAGAAAACTTGACGAGCAGATTAATTCAGTGCGCCGAGAATTGGACAACCTCAAAAAGGCAGGTTTCCTCAAGGCTAAGACGAAAAACAGGAAAAAGTACTATGCGATAAATGACAACTTCATCTACTTGGATGAATTCAAAAGCATAATTCTAAAGGCACATACGCAGCACGGAGATATATTTAAAAACATATCCAAAATAGGAAACATTAAATTGCTTGTTTTAGCTGGCCAATTTGTAGAGAGAGATACTGACTCAGTCGATATGCTCATAGTAGGGGAGATAGACAAGGAAAAATTAGGCAATTTTCTTAATAATGAATTGAGTACAAAAAGGCCTGTAAAGTTTGCAACAATGAGCGAGGAAGACTACAAATACAGGATAAGCTGCAAAGATAAATTTGTCCTAGACCTAGTTACAGATTCAGGAAATCAAATACCTATCAATAAAATCTAAAAATCCCTTGATTTAAGAGAGGTCCTTCTATATATTGCTCAAGCATTTAAACAACGTAATGAACGTTCTTCAAGAAATACAAAAAGATGCAGTTAAGAAAAAAGTTCCCGCAATCGAACCTGGATTGACCGTTCGTGTTCACCAGAGGATTAAAGAGGGGGAAAAAGAGCGTGTGCAGATTTTTGAAGGACTAGTTATAAAGACGAACAGTGGATTTGGGGCTGACAAAACATTCACAGTAAGAAGAGTAATAGGAGGGATTGGAGTGGAGAAGATTTTTCCACTGCACTCAACAAACATCGAGAAGATTGAAGTAAAGAAGAAATCAAAGATAAGACGTGCAAAGCTTTACTACATGAGAAGCAGATCTGGTAAATCAGCAAGACTTAAGGAGAGTTTTATCTCTGACAAAGAGGTAGAAGAATCAATAGAAGAATTAGCAGAACAAAAAGCTGAAGAAGAAGTAAAAGAGGCTGTTACACAAGCAACGGAAGACGGTGTAGTTACTGAGGCAGAAAAGCAAGAAGTTGAAAAAATAGAAGAAAAAATTGAGGAAAAAGAGGAAAAAGCTGAAGAGGCAAAAACAGAAGAAAAGGAAGAAGCACCAAAAGAAGACAAAAAGGAAGAGTAATTCCTTGAATCATCTATGACTGCAAAATTTCTACCAATAGAATCCAAGCTAAGAAAGCTTGGTTTTTTTATAATTGCTGGCATCGACGAGGCCGGGAGGGGACCCCTGGCCGGACCTGTGGTCTCAGCAGCAGTTATCCTAGAGAGGGGAACTCGCCTAAAAGGACTAAACGACAGCAAAAAACTCTCAAAGAGAAAAAGGGAGAAGCTATACGACGAAATTATAGAAAAAGCCGCATCATATTCAATATCAATAATTCCACCCTCTGTTATCGACGAAATAAACATCCTGAACGCTGTAAGACTAGCGAACAAGCTCTGCGTAGAGCACCTAACGAAAAAGCCAGACTTTATAGTGATAGACGGGAAAGATAAGCAAATTATCAAAGAAGAATTTCAAACAATAATAAAGGGAGACCAAAGAGTGAGGTGCATAGCCGCAGCGTCAATCCTGGCCAAGGTATTCAGGGATAGGCTAATGGAGCACTATTCGAAAAAATACAAAGAATACGGCTTCGAAAGGCACATGGGGTATGGAACACGAGAGCATAGGAGACTCATAAAAAAGCATGGGCGATCAGAAATACACCGAAAAAGCTTCTCAGTTAAGTAAAACTCCTATCCATAGAACTCATCCAATCGATCGTTTATATCTTTTTTTGAAAAAGAATAGGTCTGAGTCCCCTGAACCACAACTGAAAAAGACGCGACAACATTAGCGATCTCACATGAACGCTTAAGGTTTTTTCCACTGTTTAAGCCATGAAGAAGTCCAGCCCTAAAGGCGTCACCAGCACCCGTAACATCAACCACATCAAGATTAGGAACAGACATTACAGACTCACGCACGCCCTCCTTGTGTATTTCACACCCCTCTCTTCCTTTTGTAATAACAAGGAAGCCAGACTTATTAGCAATCTGATGTGCTGAAAGATCAAGTTTTTCTTCTAATAGCTCAGCCTCGTATTCATTTGCAACCATTCCCCAACAGCAATCAATAATCAAGGATAAGCTCTCCGGATCAAGGCCAGCAATTGCCTGCCCAGGATCAAAAACATAAGGAATATTACGATCAATACATGTCTGAGCCAAGGCAACCATCCTCTCAGGAATATCAGGAGAAATAAGGGCACAAAATGCATTGTCAACTTTTTTACAGCCGCATAAGTCCATGCACAGATCAAGATTTGCCATAGCCCCAGGCGAGAAAATAGCTATTTGATTTTGCCCATAATCAGTAAGAATAAATGCCGCTGCAGTAGGATCAGACTGACTAATTTGAATACATCGAGTATCAATTCCAGACTGCTCAAGAAACTTCTTGTAGTCACCAAAATCATGCCCAGCTACACCGACAATAACAGGATCTTCTTCAAGAAGATTAAGAGCATGGGCAACATTAGGAGAGCATCCACCAAAAAACATCTCACGGTTTGGAGCCATAAAAGAAACACTCAAATGATCAAGCTCGTTCTCTAAAATAGAATCCTTAAAACTACCCTTATATTTCATAAGGTGATCAAATGCGATCGATCCAGTCAAAATTATGCTTTTCATCAAGAAAAAAGTGACTTTATAGTTCCCTTAGGTACATTTACCGACTCATCGGCCAATCCAGCGGAAGTCCTGTCATCAACATCGAGATGGTCGTTCAGGTTCCTCAAGTGAGACCCCCGAATTAGACCAGCAGCCTCCATTAAGCTATCAAAAGATTCTCCAGAATCCCCCCAAAAACCATCCAAAGTCCTATGTGAAAGAGTTCCCTGCTCAAGATAAAAATTATTAACATCGGTAATCTCAAGTTCATTACGCTGCGAAGGAGACAAACCCTTAATAACATCAAAAACCTGAGGATCATACATATACAAACCAGTCACGGCAGCATCAGATACCGGAGCCGTAGGCTTTTCAACGATAGACTTGATATTCTCTCCATCAAACTCCGCAACTCCATAAGCCTCTGGATTAGAGA
>JABJOK010000055.1 GCA_018664365.1 Candidatus Peregrinibacteria bacterium
AAAGCTTCTTTTAGCTTTGGTAAATTATTAACGATATATTGACTATCAACATCTATATCAAGTTTAAGCTTATCCCTAAAGTATCTCTGTACATAATCTTGAACAACAAACCGATCACCATCCTGAGCAAAAACCTCTCTTTCAGCACTAAACTCTTCATGCCCATCTTCTCCCTTTTTAGTAGGAATATCTCTAGCGCCTAACACCTCAACCTTATATCCACTATGAACATAGGCATATTGATTTGTATTAGGAACGTAATACCCTACTCTTCCATCCACAGTTTTCCTCTCAGCATAAGGAAAAAGAACTTCCCCATTCTTTCCATAAACCTTAATTGCTTTCACAGAAAATGGCAGCAGATGACCAGCTCCTATATTCCATTCAGCTAAGGCATTTCCACCAAAGTTAACTTCAAAAGATGCATGACCATTCGCATCAGCAGTTTTATTAAGGAATGCAGCAGAAAGCTTCAAATGCTTTAAATAATGATCTTTTATATCATCACCAACAAGAACATTGGCCCTTCTAAGAACGTCCATATCCGTCTGCTTAGCAGCCCAATCTAAAAAGGCCTGCAATTTATTAGGATCCTTTTTAAATTCATCAAGTTTTGTTAAAAATTCCTCCAAGTGCTCACCATTATATTCAATACTCTGAACAAATTGATCAGTAGATGCTAATGGAGAGGCGTTAGAGCTAACACCATCAGCAGCTGCACCCATAAACTCACCCACATACGTTTGAGCAATCCCCCTATGACTCTTTCCAGGATCACAAACAACATTAACTTTTCCATTATCACTTCTCCAATGATATTTAGAAACTTCTTTTAACCCCAAACCTTTAACTACCTTCATAGCAACATAGGCTGTCTCACCTTTTTCATTTTGTAATTGCTCTAAAGTTCCTCCTTTTCTCAAAAACGCCTTTTGCCCAGACTTAAGGGTAAAAGCAATATTCAAACTGCCTCCCCTTTTCGCATAACGAATAAGCTTTGAGGCATCCCAGTAGGTTGAATCTAAACAAGAAATAGTTGTAATTCTGCTAGAAAGATCTCCTGTCTTAAGAATTCTATCAATACCAGATCCTCCCCTACTATGTCCCATTAAATTAATATTCTTCACTCCACCCCCAAGGCTATCTGAAACTCCACTTACTAAACCACTAAAAGCCCCTGGCCTAGCCAAGGCATCATATCTAGTTCTCTTAGAATCATCAGTCCCCTCTTTTCCTCTAATTGCGGCACTTTTTCCCTCCACAATAACCAATGCACTCCTTTTTCCAGACCTCAACTTACTCTTAAATTTTTCTTTTAAATTTTTAGTACCAATTGCCCTTTCAATAGTCATAGTATCTCCAGGCAAATAAACATCCAGGCTTCCATCGAACCCTGCTTCACCTACATATATACGCACTCGATATCCAGTCTTATTATCAACATATTCAATTTTAGGCTTCAACTTATCGGAAATAGCTTCCTTCTCTTCAATCTTGCTTGTTGCACTCTCCGGCTTTTCATGCGATTTATCAGAATCATCATCTAACAAACCCGCTCTAAGACCATCCTGCACAGCATCAGTTTTTTCACGCCCCTCAAGAGTAAGTCCCCTTTCAGAAAGCCTAGGTGACTGTTTTGATTCAGCTTCAGGACCCCTCTTTTCAGGAGTTCCATCTAACTTCCAAACTAATCTTTTCTCAAAAAACATAATAAATAATTACTCCTCCTGCTCTGCTTCAATAACTTCACGTTCCTTGAGCAATTCTTCAGGATTAGTAGTAACTATTTTATCCTCTGTATATGAAGCAATCACCTGAATCGCAACGTGTTTATTTCCAGCAAAGAAAAGTCCTTGCCCGACACCACTATTAAGGAGAACGTATTTTTCCCCCTCTGTTAGATTGAAAGTCTTACCAAGTACCTCAACAGAAGATGGCGCCTGCTTCAAAAGAAGCTGCATTGAAGAGTTGGTAACAATTGGTTTTCCATAACCACTCTTAACAAAATCATCTACATCCTGAGTAATAGTAGTCACTCCTAAGTAATATTTCCGAGCTCTTTTCACAAGTCCGAACAAAAATTTTGCACTATCTTCATGCTGCATCATTGTCCATGCCTCATCAATAACAAGAATCCTTTTCTTAAGCTCACTTCTTACCTGAGCCCAGATATAATTCAAAATAATATACATCGCAATTGGACGTAAAGCGTCCTCTAGATCCCTAATACAGAAGATCATCAACCCACTAGTCAAATTAACATTAGTAGGCTTATTAAAGATTCCTGCATAAGAACCAGTAGTAAATTTAGACAGTCTTTGAACCAAAGAAGTAGCACCATCGGTTGAACCTAAAATTTGTTCAAGATCCCCCATTGTTGGAGGCTCAAAATTGGAAGGATCAACTGTATCCATTGTGATTCCCTTAAGGGCATACACATCAAGAAGTGCCTTATCTAGCAAACTTTCTTCCTCAGGAGTCAATTCTCCTAGCATAACCTTAAGTAGCCCCTGGAGATTAATAACATTAGATCTTAAAATATCTCCCGGCTGAACTTCCTCCCCCTCAATCGGCTTAGGAAGATCAAAAGGATTAATACGTCTATCACTATTCAAGCTTAATCTAAGATATGTTCCACCCACTGTAGTGGCAAGCGCCTCATACTCGTTTTCAGGATCAATAACAATCACATCCGTACCCATCATCATCAAACGCAAAATCTCCAATTTGACTGCATAAGATTTACCTGCACCAGACTTCGCAAATACAACACTATTAGCATTTTCAAGTGCAAACCTATCAAATATAACCAAACTATCGTTATGTCTATTAATTCCATATAAAATTCCTTTGTCAGACGTCAGATCAGACGAAGTAAATGGGAAACTTGTAGACAAAGGCGATGTATTCATATCCCGAATCGTGTACAACTCATCTAAACATAAAGGCAGACTTGAATTAAGTGCATGCTCAGCCTGTAGCTGAGCCCTTTTAGTCATAACAAGCTTACCAGCAAGCAAACTTTCAAGCTGCTTAGAAACCTTTTCAAGCTTCTTTGCGCTCTTTGCATATACTGTAAAATACAACGCAAATTGGAAGAATTTTTCCTGCCCACGCTGAATCTCAGTTCTCAAAACTTCCGCATCCTCAAGAGCTGTCTCAAGAGCAGGATCACGGACTTTACCCTTTTCTGAATTAATTCTCATACTTGATTGCATTTGAGCAACCTTCTTTTTCAAAGTTTTCATTATCTCTCCAGAACCAATTGGATAAATAAACTGAGAAATATCCATTGTTACATCGAAGTTAATCACAGGCGCAAGCCAGTTAACTTCCAAATAACGAGGATATGCAAATACATAAAAAGATTTTGCATACACTCCATCAATTTTCAACGAATCATATTGAATCTCCATTGATGATGGAGATATTAAATCTTTAATTGAAGCCAGACCTTCTTGGTAGATTTTCTCTGCCTCCATAACTTGTTTCTTTTCTGAAGAAGACTGTGGTGCACTAGAATCAACTTCTTTTCCAACCTTTTCTCCTTTTACCTCAGCTTTTTTCTCTCCAAAAAACGGAAACAAAGAAGCAAAAAACGACTTCTTCTTAGGCTTTTCAGCGCTTTCAGGATTTTCAGGCTTAGCCTCAACTGTTCCTTCAATCTTTTTTCCAGTAAGAGGATCATACCCCGCTTTTTCAAGCTTCTGAGCAGCATCAGTATCAGCCTTCTTAATAACCTCAAGCGAAGGCTTTACCTCAATCAAAGAAGACGGATTTTGACCAAGCTCAGTATCGGTAGGCTTCTCAGCTCTAATATTAACCATTGGCTTAGGAGCTGCTGGAGCCGGTGCACTATTAACATCTGGAACCTGTGCAATCTTGTCAGATGCAGCCTTTTCAGAAGCGCCCTTAAGCCATCCAGGAGTTTCTGTACCTCCACTCCCCTCTTGAGAAAAAACAGGAGCTGCAGCCTCTGGCGCAGCCTGCTCTGCACTAACAGCATGTAATGGCTCTTCCGGAATAGGTGCCCCTGCACTAGCAGTTTGAGCTACCTGTGCACCCCCTGAATAAGCTGCATTTTGTGCAGCAGGATCAGAAGTTTGCACTCCCTGTTGTTGACTTGTATTTGGATCCATTTATTTTGGTTTTCTTCTCTACTTTTTTAATCCTAATATTCTATCAGAAAATGGCCCATTTTACAAGCACCAAAGCTTTTATTCTCGTTTTAAGAATGCTACTATGCGCGGGAACAAATAACAGAAATTTTTAACCCTTTTGTTGTGTCTGACAAAGATAAATCTAAAAAACCTGAAGATAACGAGGAGAAACCAGAAGAAAAAAACGACATAGAAACTGAAGAAACCTCCGAAGATAATGAGAATGTAGAAACAGAAGAGACCCCTAAAGAAAATGAGGAAAAGGAAAACATGGAACTATTTTCTGGAAATTCCAATACTAAAAACAAGAGCATAGCCGAAGAAATGGAGACTTCTTATTTGGAATATGCCATGAGTGTAATCGTTTCACGTGCACTTCCAGATGTTCGAGATGGACTTAAACCAGTACATAGAAGAATCTTATACGCAATGAATGAAATAGGCCTACGATCAAGTGGCTCATTTCGTAAGTCTGCAGCCGTTGTCGGTGAAGTTCTAGCAAAGTACCATCCACACGGTGACAGCGCTGTATACGACTCTATGGTGCGTCTAGCTCAAGATTTTGCAATGAGGTACCAGCTCGTAAGAGGACAAGGAAACTTCGGATCGATTGACGGAGATTCTGCAGCGGCAATGCGTTATACAGAGGCAAAAATGGAAAAGATCTCAGATGAGATGCTAAACGATATTGATAAAGAGACCGTAAACTGGAGAGACAACTACGACGGACGCTACAAAGAACCAGTAGTTCTTCCAACAAAGCTTCCGCAACTACTTCTAAATGGAACAACAGGTATTGCAGTAGGTATGGCCACATCTATTCCTCCACACAATCTAGGAGAAGTAATTGATGGGGTGATGCATCTTTCAGAAAATCCTGAAGCAACAATAGAAGAGTTAATGGAATTCATAAAAGGGCCTGATTTTCCAACTGGAGGTATTATATACAGCACAGAAGACATTAAAAATGCATATACAACAGGACGAGGAGGAATGGCAACAAGAGCTAAGACAGAGATAACTGAAAGAAAGGGAGGCAAGTTTGCAATTATTGTTTCGGAAGTTCCCTACCAAGTGAATAAGGCAAATTTAGTTACAAAGATCGCAGATCTAGTAAGAGACAAAAAGGTTGTAGGAATAACAGATATACGAGACGAATCTAACAAAGATGGTATTCGCGTAGTTATCGAACTCAAAAAGGACAGCTACCCTAAAAAAATACTGAATCAATTATTCAAATTCACTCAACTGCAGACATCATTCAACATGAATATGATTGCACTAGTAGACGAAATTCAACCGCATCTATTAGACATTAAACAAGTGCTTGAACATTTCATAAAGCACAGAAAAGAGGTGATCACAAGAAGAACAGAATACGAATTAAAAATAGCAAAAGCACGAGCTCACATACTCGAAGGACTCAAAATTGCAATGGACAACATTGATGAAGTAATTACTACCATCAAAAAATCCAAGACAAAGGAGGAAGCTCACGAACAATTAGTTAAAAAATTCAAACTTTCAGCCCTTCAGGCAAAGGCAATTCTTGAGATGCGCCTACAAACCCTTTCAGGACTTGAGAGACAAAAAATTGAAGATGAACTCGCAGAAAAAATGGCTCTAATAACAGAGCTAGAAGGGATTCTTGCTGACACAAAGAAAGTTCTAAAAATTATGCAGGACGAGCTTGCAGAAATAAAAGAAAAATACGCTGACGAAAGGAGAACTACAATCATTCCTAATGCAATTGGATCATTCTCTCAAAAAGACACGATTCCAAATGAAGACATGATGGTGATGCTTAGCAAGGAAAATTACATTAAAAGAGTTCCAACAAAAACTTTCAAAGCTCAACACCGTGGAGGAAAAGGAATTATAGGAGGAACAACAAAGGATGATGACGAAATAAAGCTAATAAAGTTTGCAAAAAATCATGACGAACTCCTTTATTTCACAAATAAGGGCCGAGTTTTCCAACTACCAGTATACGAAATTCCACAAGCATCAAGGCAATCAAAAGGACAAGCCATTGTGAATTTATTACAACTTCAAGATGACGAACATATAACAGCGATTTTAAACGCAAATGACAACTTCTCTGGAGAAGCCCTAGTCATGGCAACCAAGAATGGAACCGTCAAGAAAACAAAGGTTGAGGACTTTAAAAATGTTAGAAAAAGCGGATTGATAGCCATAAAACTTAGAGATGGCGACTCTCTAGAATGGGTAAGAGAAGTATCAAAAGAACAAGAAGTAATGATAGTAACTCGTGAAGGTAAATGTATAAGATTCAACGAAAAAGAATGTCGCCCAATGGGACGATCATCTATAGGAGTTCGTGGAATCAAGCTAAAGCCAGAAGATGAAGTAGTTGAAATGGATGTTGTAAAAATGTCAGAAACCGCAGAGCTTCTCGTAGTAATGGGGAATGGTCTCGGAAAAATGACAGCAATCAAAAGCTACAGACTACAAGCCCGTGGAGGAACTGGTGTAAAAACAGCCAATATTACAGCAAAAACTGGTAAAATCGTCGGAGCAAAAGTAATCGAAGAAAACACAGATGCAGACATGATATTAATGTCTAAATCAGGGCAAATCATTAGACTTCACGTAAAAAACATTCCATCACAAGGAAGAGCGACACAGGGAGTGTATCTAATGAGACTAAAACCAAATGACAAAGTTGCTTCAATTTCATTAGTCCAAATCCTGATAGACGAGACTCCAGAAGAAGATACAAAAGAAAAAAAGAAAGATTCAAAAAAAGACGAGCAACCTAAATTAATCAAAGAACAAGCCAAATAACTCAACCTAACATGAAAAAACTTTCATTCCTTACTGCCCTCATAGTTAGCTTCTCAGTACTTGGCGCAACGGCCCTGGCCTACACTGGAGATATCTCCATAAACGGTCAACAAATCAAATTTTCTTCATATGATTTTCTTGAAGGCAACACCGTAAGAATTTACGCAACAACCACGAATCATGGAGGGCAAGACCTTCTGGGTGTTGTAAGGTTCTACGACAACGGTAGTCAGGTTGGTGCCGACCAGCCTGTTTCCATTTTCGGCAATTCAACAGATGATGTTTTTATAGACTGGACCCCTCTAAGCTATGGGACAAAAGTCATCTCTGTAGAAATGACACCATGGGTAGTAGAAAACGATGACCCATCTAATAACACAATCCAATCAGAAATATATGTCGTTCAAGACACAGATCATGACGGAACTCCAAATGACAGTGACGATGATGACGATGGAGACGGCGTAAATGATACTGATGATGACTTCCCTCTGAACAAAAATGAACAACATGATACCGATGGAGACGGCACAGGAGACAACTCAGACGACGATGACGACAATGATGGAGTTCCAGATGAACACGATGGCCTTCCACTAGACCCAAATGAGACTGTAGATACAGACGGAGATGGAATTGGAGACAATACAGATACAGACGATGACGGCGACGGACTTAGCGATGGCGAAGAAGAAAATAAAAAAACAGACCCATTAAATCCTGATACTGATGGTGACCTAGTTAATGATGGTGAAGATGCCTTTCCACTTGATCCGGAAGAATGGGCAGACACAGATGGAGATGGAATTGGAGACAATACAGACACAGACGACGATAACGACAGTGTTTATGACGAAGTGGATGAATTCCCTCTAAATAAAGGACCTATAATAAAGCTTGATGACGAAAATTTCACAATAGATGTCCTAGAAGAATATATATTTGATGCATCACCATCATACGATGAAGATGGCCAAATAGTTTCTTATTTATGGGATATAGACGGTGAAGAGAGAGAAGGAAATGCTGTTCCATATATCTTTGAAAAAATTGGGAATCATAAGGTTGGATTAACAATTACAGACAACAATGGAGAGTCTCGTTCAATTGAGCTACAAGCGAATGTTGTAAATACCAAATTTTATGTTCAACTAGCCACAACCTTGGCTGCAATTTTCCTTGCATTAATAATTGTTTTCAAGTATATTCATCGGGCTGAAAAGTCAGAAACTAAGTAATAATCATGAAAAAAGACGTTCACCCAGCATATCACGATGTAACCTTCACCTGCGTATGCGGAGCTACTTTCGTGGCAGGATCAACTATAAAAGATGACACATTCAAAACTGAAATTTGTTCAGCATGTCATCCTTTCTATACAGGTAAGCAGAAACTAATTGATACATCAGGACGTGTTGATAAATTCGTAGCTAAAATGAAAAAAGCTCAAGCTCTAGCCGAAAAAGACGTAGAGACAACTGATGACGAAGAAGAAGTAGTAGAAGAAAAAACTGAGGAAGTGGAGGAAAAGAAAGAGAAGAAACCTAAAAAGAAAGCAGAGCCAAAAAAGAAAAAGACTGAAGAAGCTGAAAAAACTGAGGAAGTTGAAACTCCTGAAGAAGAAGCTGAAAAAGCTGAGGAAGTTGAAGCTCCTGAAGAAGAAGCTGAGGTTAAAGAAGAAAAAGAGTAAGAAATCATTTTCAAAAATATCAAAATCCCACCTTCAGTGGGATTTTCTTGTGCATAATAAATTTGTGGCTATACTAAAAACATGTCTGGAAACACATTTGGAACTAGATTTAAGATAACTACCTGGGGCGAATCACATGGCCCAGCAATTGGTGTTGTTGTAGATGGATGCCTTGCCGGTCTTAAATTAGACATATCCGACATTCAAAAAGAAGTAGATCGCCGAAAACCAGCCAAGAACTCAAAAGTATCAACAACTAGAAGAGAAAAAGACAAAGTAGAGATTCTTTCTGGAGTCTTTGAAGGAAAAACAACCGGAATGCCAATATCATTAGTAGTGTTTAACAAGGACACCCGTTCAAAAGATTATTCAAAGATAAAAAATCTATACCGCCCAGGGCATGCAGACTTCACATATGACATAAAATACGGAAGTGAATTTCGGGATTACAGAGGCGGAGGAAGATCATCAGGACGTGAGACCCTAGCACGCGTAATGGCTGGAGCAATAGCAAAAAAGTTACTCAAAGAAAGAGAAAAAACTCAAATATTTGGACATACTATTCAAGTTGGAAGCATAAAGGCAAAAACTTTCTCAAAATCATTTATTGAAAAGAACGAACTACGTTGTGCAGATAAAAAAGCTGCAAAAGAAATGCAGAAACTAATTGAAGAAACGCGCTTCAAGGAAGGAGATTCTATTGGGTGCATCATAGAAATTATCATAAAAAATCCACCAAAAGGTATAGGGCATCCTGTTTTTGACAAACTAGACGCAGATCTTGCAAAAGCAATGATGTCTATTGGGTCAGTTAAAGGAGTGGAGATTGGATCTGGATTTGAAGCTGGAACAAAAAAAGGTAGCGAAAACAACGATCAAATGTCTTCAAAAAACAACAAGATAGAGTTTCTAAGCAACAACGCTGGTGGAATTCTTGGAGGAATTTCAACAGGAGAAGACATAGTAATACGCCTAGCAATAAAACCTGTACCAAGCATTAGCAAAGAGCTAAAGACCATCACTAATAAAGGAAAAAATACAAAAATAAAAACTCTTGGACGACACGACACATGCCTCGGTCCACGAATCATTCCTGTTGCAGAAAGCATGGCCGCAGTAACCATTCTTGACAAAATACTCTAGGTGTTGTTGAAATAGCTTTTTTCTGGTATAATTATTTGATTTATTCGAATAATTAATTATGCCAGAAGCAGCTAGAAATTTAGATGAAGAAAATGAAAACGGATCCTCACAAGGACCAAATCTTCGAGCTATTGAAGGTGGAGGACAAGGGTCTGGAGAACCTCGCGGAAATCTTCGAGCTGTTACAAATGGAGCACAACGAGCAAAAGCCCCAATTAGACGAGCATGGGGAGCAGCAAGAGAAAAAACCGACCAAGCAGGACAGGCTGTTGTTGACGGCACAGTAAAATTGAATGAATGGACTCATGACACACTTCGCTACGAGATAGATAAAGATGCCGAACAAAAGGATTTATTTTTCCCACCAGAAGCTGCCCTATTTGCAGCAGGAGATATTATTGATGGAACAGTCCTAAATACAGCAAGAAGGGCTGTAGACGTAATTGAACCAGGAATGGGGACACTAAGAGCAGCATATAGAGGCATCACAAGACCAATACTCCATCCAATAGATACTCTAACGAAACCGGTTAGATATTTATCAAATCCTGTTAGAGGAGTTACATCGAGTGTGAAAATGGCGAAAAACATTGCACTCACTCCTACAAGGGCATTGAAAGATTTTGGAGACAGATCAGTTCGAAGAGCCACTCAGAGATTTGGAAAAATCCCTCTGATTGGGCCAATAACTGGAGGTGTAGCAAAAGCAGCCTCTTGGGTTCTTGAAAAACCAAATCAGATAGCAGAATGGCCAACAAAATGGGTCGACGCAGTAGACGAAAAAGTCGCTGAATTCCAAAACGCCTAAGGTTGTGCTAAATTGAGCTCATGTTCGAGTTCAAAATAAAGCACAAATCAAAGACCACAAAAGCCCGAACGGGCGTTTTTGTAACACCACATGGAGAAATAAGAACTCCTATTTTTATGCCAGTAGGAACAAAAGCTACTGTAAAAACTCTTTCTCAAAAAGATCTTAAAGATCTAGATGCAGATATTATTTTAGCAAACACATATCATCTTTTTCTTAGACCTGGGGAAAAGCTAGTTAAGAGAATGGGAGGACTCCACAAATGGATGAATTGGGATAGGCCTATTCTTACAGACTCTGGAGGATTTCAAGTTTTTTCACTAGCCCAAGAAAAAGCTCCCGGCAAAAAGAATAATATAAAAACTTCAGTAAAAATTGATGAAGATGGAGTTGAATTCAAATCACACTTGGATGGCAAGAAACATTACCTAACTCCAGAGAAGGCTACAAAAATTCAACACGACCTAGGAGCAGACGTAATAATGGCCTTTGATGAATGTGCCCCAGCAGATAGTTCTAAGAAATACTTCGAAGAAGCTATGGAGAGAACTCACAGATGGCTTACTAGATGCAAAAAAGAACACGAAAAACTAAATAAAAAACAATCCACTAAACAAGCCCTTTTCGGAATTGTCCAAGGTGGACTCTACAAATCACTAAGAAAAGAATCTGCAAAATTCATAAACTCACAAGATCTTCCAGGAAATGCAATTGGAGGATTATCTGTTGGAGAAAGTAAAACTGAGATGAAAGAAATGATAGAGGCAACAGTCCCCTATCTAGATGAAAACAAACCTCGATACCTAATGGGGGTTGGAACACCTGAGGATCTACTTGAGGCCGTTGAAAGAGGAATAGATATGTTCGACTGCGTTCACCCAACAAGGATGGCAAGGCATGGAGCATTTTGGAACGAGGAAGGTCGCCATAGTATAAAAAATGAACGATTCAAAACTGACAAAAAGTCTCTACAGAAAGCCTGTAAGTGTGAAACTTGCACAACATATTCACGCAGCTATCTTCGTCATCTTCTTTTCGAAAACGAAATTTTGGGGCTTCGGTTAATGACTGTCCACAATGTTCACTTTTTGTTAAACTTGATGACACAAATCCGCGAGAATATTAAAAAAGGAACTTTCAAAAGATTTAAGACAAATTTTCTCAAGAAATTCAAAAGCAAAAAATAAGTAATATCAATCCGCTATGATCGCTTATCTCCAAGGAAAAATAAGAAATAAAAGTGATAAATCAATAATTATTGATACTGGTAATATTGGATACTACGTAACTGTCACAAAGGAACTTAGCTCAAACATTGAAGACAAAGAAGAAATAGAGCTTTTTATTCACAGCTATATAAAAGAAGACGCGTTTGATTTATATGGATTCAATACTGAATCACAACTCAATTTTTTCAGACAACTATTAAAGATTTCAGGAGTCGGTCCAAAAGTAGCTATGGAAATACTTTCTGCACCTACAGACAAAATCAAATTAGCAATCATTAATGATGATGAGGCATTCATATGCAAAGTCCCGGGAATAGGCAAAAAAACAGCAAAAAGAATTATCATAGAACTAAAGGA
>JABJOK010000076.1 GCA_018664365.1 Candidatus Peregrinibacteria bacterium
CATGAGAATAGTATAAGTCATCCATGAATCCTCTATTTTCTATCTCATTCATTTCCACATATTTTTTACAAAGACGAAATATATACCAAAATTAATCGCACCTTGCAATAACAATTCCAACAATTTAATATCTACGCGCATAACAACTAATCACCTTAAAAATGGATCTTATTTTCTTTGGAATGCAGGGAGCTGGAAAAGGAACTCTCGGTAAATACGTAGCAGAAAAATACGGACTTGAAGTATTTGAAACAGGAGGAGCGCTTCGAACACTCGCCCAAGAGGACAGTGAACTTGGCAAAAAAGTAAAAGAAACTATTGAATCAGGACAATTAGTATCAGACGAACTAGTAATGGAGATAGTTGAAGACTTTTTAGGTAAACTTCCTGAAGGGAAAAATATGATATTTGATGGAATTCCAAGAACAAGTCACCAAGCAGAACTACTAATGGCCCTTCTGGACAAATATGAAAGACAATACAAAGCAGTTCTAATAGATATAGCAAAAGATACAGCGCTAACACGACTTACAACACGACGTGTATGTAAAGACTGCAAAACCGTATACGCAGTAAACCACGAAGGGGATAACTGTAAATGTGGAGGAGAGCTAATGACACGAGCTGATGACAACCCTGAGGCTATTCAAAAACGACTAGACACATACGAAAACGAAACAGTTCCAGCGATAAACAAATTTGAAGACAAATTAATCAAAATCAACGGAGAACCTGTCATTGAAAAAGTACAAGAACTAGCGGTTGAGGCTCTAAATCCAATAATTGGATAATTCTTACCGCTAAAGAACTACTAACACAGATTTCAATAATCTTGATTATTCTACATAGTAATACTACTATGCCCTCTTATTAAACTAATTTGAAGGACATGAACTCTCCAAAAAGCATAATTCTCGCAGGGCCTCAAGGATCAGGGAAAGGAACTGTTGGAAAAACGATAGCAGAAAGATACGGAATGCAAATATTTGAAACTGGAGGAAAATTAAGAGAAATAGCAAAAACCACAGAAACCCCAGCCAAAGGGACTCCCGAAGAAGAAATGACAACAGATCAAAAAATAAAGGCAACAATGGAAAGAGGAGACCTGGTCTTAAATGAATTAATCATGAGCATGGTAAGAGAAGTCCTCAGCTCAATAACAGAAAACGGAGTTATTTTTGATGGAATTCCCAGAACCCCAGAACAGGCAAAGGGTCTAAAAATACTTTTAGATGAGTGCAACCAGCAATGTGAAGTAGTGCTTATAGACATCGGGGAAGAGGAAACCCTAAAACGCCTAGTCCAAAGAAAAATATGCGTAGACTGTGGAAAAAGTCCTTCTCCAAAACATAAAGAAGACAGTTGTGATTGCTGCGGAGGAAATTTAATTACCCGTCCTGACGATCAGCCTGAGAAAATCAAAAGACGACTAAAGGATTATAGAGAAAAAACAGTACCAGCTCTTAACGAATTTGATGATATAATCAGAATCAATGGAGAACAAAGTCCTGAAGAAGTTTTAAGTGACGTTCTCCAAGCACTAGATCCCATTTTAAAACAAACAGAGTAAAATTAGATCATGGCCATTATCATAAAAACCACAGAAGAAATTCAAAATATGCGCGAAGGAGGAAAAATCCTCGAGCAAACACTTAACGAAACCCTAAAAAGAGCAGAACCGGGAATCTCGACCTACGAACTAGATCAATTTGCAGAAAATTATATCAAAAAAAATGGTGGTATCCCCTCTTTTAAAGGATATCAAGGCTTTCCAGGAACACTATGCACCTGCAGAAACGAAGTGATTGTTCATGGAATTCCAAAAAAAGATGACATTCTAGAAGAAGGAGACCTTTTCACTATAGACTGCGGCGTTACATACAAAGGAATGATCACCGATGCAGCAAGAACAAAACTAATTGGGAAAGTAACTCCCGAGAAAGAGAAACTATTAAAAACAGCTATTAAAGCTCTAAGCATAGCGATTGACACTGCAAAACCAGGAACAAGACTAGGAGAAGTTAGTAAAAACATACAAGAAGTAATTGAAGAAGCAGGGTTTTACATTATAAAAGACCTAACCGGGCATGGTGTAGGGAAAAAACTCCATGAAGACCCTTTAGTAACCAACTATTTCGACGGAAACGATGGCCCTACTCTAAAAGAAGGAATGACACTCGCTATCGAACCTATTTTCTCTGTCTCTACAGGCCAAATGAAGACATTGACTGATCAATGGACAATCGTAACCGCAGATCACTCCCCTGCTGTACAGGTCGAAAACACGATCCTTATAACAAAAACAGGCAACGAGGTACTCACTGGAGTTGTAAAATAGGAAATCTATAAAAAAAGTCAAAAATACTATTGCATAGGCATTTTATCTCATGTAAAATCCTACCGCTTTGTGTAATTAGAAACACTAAAAAGGGCATATACATGGGAAACGAGGACACAATAGAAATCATAGGAACGGTACTTGAACCGCTTCCTAATGCCACTTTTAAAGTAGAACTCGGTGAAGAAGACGAAGAAAAGAGGACTATCACAGCCCATTTATCAGGAAAAATGAGGATGAATTACATCAAAATTCTCCCTGGTGATAAGGTAACAGTCGAATTAAGTGTCTACGATCACACAAAAGGCCGAATAACCTATAGACATAAATCATGAAAGTAAGAGCATCAGTAAAGAAAATTTGTCAAAAATGCCAAGTAATTCGCAGGAAAGGCGTGGTTAGAGTTATCTGCCAAACTAAAAAACATAAGCAAAGACAAGGTTAATAATAATTATTATGGCACGTATTGCTGGAGTAAATCTCCCAAAAGATAAAAGAATAGAAGCAGGATTAACAGCTATCTTCGGTATTGGAAGGCAGCTTGCTAAAAAGATAGTTGAAGAGTCAAAAATAAATCCTGATACAAAAATTCAAGACCTTACGGAGGAAGAAGAAGTTCTTTTACGTAGTTTAATCGAAAAATACTCAACAGAAGGAGATCTAAAGAGAAAAGTAGCAATGGACGTTAAGCGTCTTCAGGAAATCGGATCTTACAGAGGATTTAGACATAAGAAAGGAATGCCTGTAAGAGGACAGCGAACTCGTTACAACGCACGAACAAGAAAGGGTAAGAAGAGAACTGTCGCAAATAAAAAAATAGCAACTAAGTAATTAATTTAAATGTCAGAACCTAATAAAAAAGAAGAGGCAAAGAAAAAAGCCGATCTTAAGAAAAGAGCTCGTAAAAGAGCAGTTCCAGAAGGAATTGCATACGTTCACGCTTCATACAACAACACAATTATCACTTTGACCGATCCGGCTGGTGATGTGATCGCTTGGAGTAGTGCAGGAGCAAGTGGGTTTAAGGGAGCTAGAAAGGCTACTCCATATGCAGCGCAAGTTGCTGCGGAGAATGCAGCTGAGAAATCAAAAATATACGGACTAGAAAGAGTACACGTATATGTTAAAGGCGTAGGAACAGGAAGAGAACAGGCCATTCGTGGACTTGTTGGAAATGGAATCGATTTGATCAGTATCAATGACATGACTCCAATCCCACACAACGGGTGCCGAAAAAAGAAACAACGTCGAACTTAAATTAACTTTAATCTAAAATATGTCACGATATAGAGGAGCAGTAGTAAGGCAATCAAGAAGACTTGGACTAATGCTATTTGGAAATGGTGAAAGCAAGACAAAAGCATTCAACAAGAAGAAGTATAAGCCTGGAGAACACGGACAAAAAAGATTCTCACAAATTTCTGAATACGGAAAACAGCTTCAAGAAAAGCAAAAAGCTCGTTTCATGTATGGAATATCTGAAAAACAATGCCGAAACTATTATAAGAAAGCATCAAAGAACGCTGGAGTTACCGGTGAAGAGTTCATGAAGATGCTAGAAAGACGTCTAGACAATGTGATTTATCGTGCTGGATTTGCGGCATCAAGGCCACAAGCAAGACAGATGGTAAGTCATTCACTTATAAAAATTAATGGACGAAGGGTTAAAACTCCTTCAATTCAAATAAAAGAAGGTGACAAGTTTGAAGTAATCGACAAAAAGAAAGATTCAAAGTTGTTTGAGGTTGTTAAGCAATCTAAGACTAAGACTCCTAAATGGATCTCTGCAGACGTAAAGGGTCTAAAGGGAGAAGTTACAGCACTTCCAGACAAGGACGACATCGAGAGAGCAATCGACAATCAACTAATTACTGAATTCTATTCTAAATAGTGATTTGGCTTTTACTAGCCGCACCTCTTTCCCATATTATCTAAAAAAAATTCACAATGCATTTAATCCAAGAAGAAATAGGCATTCCGAAGATCAAGACTGACAAGATCTCAGATCACCATGTCATCTTCATCATGGAACCTCTTCCAACAGGATATGGAGTTACTCTTGGAAATGCTCTTAGAAGAGTTTTACTCTCTTCCCTACCAGGAGCATGTATTACTGCTGCAAAGATAGATGGAGTAAGCCACGAATATACAACGATCAAAGGAGTGAAGGAAAGCGTTTTAGACCTAGGACTAAACCTTAAGCTTGTAGAACTTAAAAAGACAACATCAGAAGTATCAACAATTACTTTAGAAACTTCAAAGGCAGGAAAGATCCTAGCAAAGGACATCCAATGCCCATCAGAAGTTGAAGTTCTAAATCCAGATCAATACATTTGTACTTTAGAAAAGGGAACAAAGTTAAAAATTGAAATGCGCGCAGAAAAAGGAGTGGGTTATGAACCTGCAAATGCTCGTCAAAAGAAAGAAACTGAAGCAAATATCATACTGTTAGATGCACGTTTCTCACCTGTTAAAAAGGTAAGATACGATGTTGAGGCTACTCGTGTAGCTCAGATGACAAATCTTGATAAGTTAATACTAGAGATCGAAACAACAGGAGCAATTACTCCTGAAGATGCTCTAAAGTTTTCTTCAAACCTACTAAATTCATATTGTAATCTGTTCAATACAGAAAACATTATGATTGAAGAACAGTACATGTCAGACATCAAATCAATTCTTGAAAAAGAGAAAGAAGAAGAAGCTGCAAAGCCAGCACAAGAGTCATATACACCAATCGAAATCCTTGGATTCTCTCCAAGAACACTTAATGCACTTATCAATGGTGGTATCGGATCAATCGAACAACTTTCAAAATGTACTGAAAGTAAATTGACTAATCTCCGTGGATTTGGTAAAAAGGCGCTCACAGAAGTAAGTAGCGCTCTAGAGAAAAAAGGATTATCACTTTCTGAAGAATAAACATAAATCATGCGTCACAAAGTTAAAAAAGTAAAACTAGGATCAGATAAAGATCATACAACTGCAATCATGCGTAACCTCGCAATGGCTGTAATAATCTATGAAAAGGTAAAAACTACTGCAGCAAAAGCTAAAGCAGTTCAGCCGTTTGTAGAAAGACTTATTACAATTGCAAAAAGAGAAAATAAAGTACACTCAATTCGTGAGATAAATAAACTATTACAGCACGAGAATAGCTCAAAGAAAATTTTTGAGGTGTTGGTAGAGAAATATAAAGACCGTACATCTGGATACACAAGGCTTACAAAGCTTGGATACAGAAACGGCGACAATGCACCAGTAGTACAAATTGAACTTGTTTAAAACGATATGAAAACATCACTAGCAAAAAAAGAAGAAGTAAACACAGTATGGTATCTAATAGACGCCACAGACATGGTTCTTGGTCGTTTATCAACTACAATTGCCAACAAATTACGTGGTAAGGACAAGCCTTGCTTCTCTCCTCACATGGATTGTGGAGATCACGTAATCGTTATCAATACAGATAAAATTAAAATGACTGGTACAAAAGAACAGTCAAAAATGTATGCACGTCATTCAGGATACCCTAGTGGATTCAGAGAAGAGTCAGCTGAGGTTCTAAAAGGAAGAAAGCCTACAAAATTGCTTGAATTATCAGTAAAAGGAATGCTTCCAAAGAACAAACTCAGAGACAACTTCATGAAGAAGCTAAAACTATATCCTGGAGAAGAGCACGAACATAAAGCTCAAAACCCTGTAAAACTAGACGTTTAAATTAAAAATAATGCCAACAACTAAAAAAACTGTAAAAAAAGAAGAGAAAGAGACTCCAAAAAAGGCCGCGCCAAAGGGGAAGTATACTTATGCCAATGGTAAAAGAAAATCAGCAGTTGCAAGAGTAAGACTTTACAAAGGAACTGGTGAAATAACAATCAACGATAAGACAATTTCAGAATATGTTGCAGTTAAGGCACTAATTGGTCTTATAAAATCTCCATTCAAGCTAACTGGACACGTTAACAAGTTTGACGTTAGCGCAAAGGTAGATGGTGGAGGAGTAACAGCTCAAGCAGAAGCAGTTCGTCATGGAATTGTAAAAAGCTTGATCGAAGCTGATCCTCTAGCAAAACCTGTTCTAAAAAAGGCTGGACTAATTACTCGAGACTCACGTACAAAAGAACGAAAGAAATTCGGTCTTAAACGTGCTCGTAAAGCTCCACAGTTCAGTAAACGTTAAGAAGCTCTTCTTCTTATTTTAGACTCATCTACATATTCAAGCTGAGCTAATATTTGCATACGTACAATTTCTCTTTCCTTATAAATAGGCCTTCTACCACCAAAAAAATCATTCAATCTACGACCCGAATCAACAGCCTCTTGAGTGATCTCTCTACTTCCAGATCTTCTAATCAAAGTTAATCCTAAACTTTGAAAGTATTGATACAGATCTACTGTCACATCTTCAACATGCATTAAATCTATACCCATTGCTCTAACTTTCTGAACAATATCCTCAATAAAAATAAACCTCTCCCCTCCCCTAGCAATATCAACATCAGCATAGTGAGGCTCAGATCTAAAATGATGCATGATATCGTCGCTCTCAAACAGAATTGAATGAATTATGAGCATATATGCCTCATAACCATAAATCCTTCTCTCAAAGCCTGTTTCTGCACATTCTCCATCTACAAAGTGTTTAAATCTTCCCAAATAAGATGCATAGTGGTTATAGCAGTCCCTAAATTCTGCATCGCAGTACATTCCTCCAATATGCTCTTGAGTTATACCTAATTCGTCTTCGCTAAAAGCCAAGTCAATAAGGGCAAAATTGAGAATTTTCTGCATCAACATCTCTCTTTCAGAAGGGCTTAAAGTTTCAATTGGAGAAACATCATTCTCAAATGATAAGCCATCCCTCACATTCAAACAAATTCCATGATCAACTGGAAAAGTAAAATGTTCCGAAAATGGATTTTGCACACTTCGATGAGCCAAGTCATCACCAATTTTCTTACTAAGATCAAGCTGCACATTCCAAAGTTCATAAATGCGATCAGGATTAATTCTTTCCCTAACAAAAGCCTTCAATTCATCTCTATGCTCAAAGTAGTAATCCAAAACAAACCGATTCTCATTTCTTTTAACTTCAAAAACATTTTTAAGAACTTTTAATCCATCAACAAATGACTCAGGAGGAACATCCTCTATCTTGTATCTTACATTCTCAGCCCCTACTCCATAAAGTCTTTGCAAAGAACGCTCAGGCACATCTTCAGGATAACCGTAATACAAAGTAACTCCATTAGGATATATAGCAGGATAAGAAGTTGCTTGATTCCAAGGAGTTTTATGCTCCCAAGGATGACTGTAATATGTTTTATGCGGAACTCTAGCCTGAACCGGCCAAATAATTCCATTCTGAGCATCATCAAATGCCCCAATTCTAAGCGCTTGAGAAGCAGCCATTGCAATGTCCTGGCGAGGATAGCCAAATCTACCAGGAAACCCTTGTACTTGGTCTAAATACTTCTTCAGCGGAACAATATTTGTGGCCTTAAATCCATCAACACCATCAAATAAATGACTCAAATAATACATCTGCTCAAGTCTCTGAAGAGCGCCTGAAGAAGTATCCATCGTCCTAACATCCAGATTATCATCAACATCTGGAACATTTTCCACATCTAAATATTCGAACCTCTCCTCAGCCATAAATAAATTTAAGAGAGAATATTATACAACAAAGACTGGGAAAATCAAACAGCAGTTACTCATTTCAATTAAGTGTCCATATTTGCTAAAATAGCGAAAGTAAAACTCCTTCCCCTCATTTATATGACTTCACAAACACTCGCCAAGAAAGGGCTCACTTCACAACAAGTAGCCGGACTACTTCGCAAACACGGTTACAACGAATTTCCTCACAAACAGGAATTCACCGCATTAAAGATCATTCTTTCGCAATTTACATCCTTTTTGATAGTTATCCTTATAGTTGCTGGAGGAATTTCATTCTTTTTACATGAAACCATCGATGCAATCGCCATATTCGGGATTGTGCTGATAAACGCAGTCATTGGATTTATCCAAGAATACAAAGCAGAAAACGCCGTAAAAGCACTGAAAAAAATGGTCGTTCCGACAACGATAGTAATAAGGAATGGAAAAGAAAAAGAAGTCCCAATTAGAGAACTTGTACCCGGAGATATTGTAAAACTATCCGAAGGAGACAAGATTCCAGCAGACCTGGAACTTATTGAAGCATATTCATTAAAAATAGATGAAGCCGTTCTCACAGGAGAAAGTGTTCCCTCAAATAAAGATGCAAAAGGAAAAGATCGTCAAAAAATTGCATTCAGAGGAACAATAGTTACCACAGGTCGTGCAATTGCACGCGTAACCTCAACGGGAATAAACACAGAATTTGGAAAAATCGTAGACCTAGTTCAAAAAACAAGTAAGACCCGTTCTCCTCTAACTATACAACTCGACAAGCTCGGCAAACGCCTAGGAATAATAATTCTAATTCTAATAACCATCCTTTTCGGACTTGGGTATCTACGCGAAATTTCATTGATTGAAATGTTCATGACATCAGTAGCGCTAGGAGTATCAGCAATTCCAGAAGGGCTTCCTATAATAGTAACTCTAACCCTAGCAATGGGCGTTCGCGTACTAGCGCGCAAAAAAGCAATCGTTCGTAAGATGAATTCCGTAGAAACCTTGGGAGCGACTACCATTATATGTTCAGACAAAACCGGAACACTCACCTTGAATGAAATGACGGTCCGCAAGATTTGTACGAATTTTGAAGAGGTAGAAATCCCAGGACAAGGCTACAAATGGGGAAGAAAAAAAATCGCACTAACAACTCCAGAACAGAAAAAGCTCTTAGAAATATGCGAAAACTGTAATAGCTCATATGTAGAAAATGGCGAAACGCTAGGAGACCCTACTGAAATTGCACTTAAAGTACTCACAAGAAAGGCCGGCTTCATTAAAAAATACAAAGAGCTAGATGAAAACGTATTCACGTCAGAGAGAAAAATGATGAGCTCTCTTCAAAAAGTTGGAAAAGAAAAACAGGTCATGGCAAAAGGAGCCTTTGAAGAAATTATCAAGAAATCAACTCACATACTAAAGGACGGCAAAGTAAAAAAGATTACTCCTGCTGACAAAGCTAAATACAGAAAGCTGGCCAACAAGTATGCAAAAAGCGCACTACGAGTACTCGGGTTCGCATACAAGGTTCAAAACAAAGGCTTCACAGAAAACAGTCTTATCTTTGTAGGACTAACAGCAATGGAAGACCCTCCACGAAAATCCGTAAAACAATCTATAGCGATAGCTCAAAAAGCTCACATCCAAGTAAAGATAATTACTGGAGACAATGCCATAACCGCAAAAGCAGTAGGTGAAGAGATCGGACTAAATGTCACAAATGTAGTAACTGGAGACCAGATCGACAAGATGTCAGATAGAGAACTAAGAAAAGTACTCAAAACTACTCAAATATTTGCCCGCACAAAGCCTCAACATAAATACAGGATAGTTGACCTGCTAAAGAAGAGCAGGAACGTTGTAGCGGTAACAGGAGACGGTGTGAACGATGCTCCTGCACTTAAACATGCAGACGTTGGAATCGCTATGGGGATAAAAGGAACAGAGGCTACCAAAGAGGTGGCAGACATCGTCCTAAAAGACGACAACTTCACCACGATTGTTAACACAATAGAAGAAGGTCGTCGCATCTATCACAACATTCTTTCCTTCATAAAATATATGCTATCGGCCAATTTCGACACAATTATGGCTGTAGGTGTATTGACGATACTTGGATTCCCTCTACCGATTCTTCCTTTGCAAATTCTCTGGATCAACATCGCGACAGACGCACTACCTGCGCTCGCACTCGGAAGCTCCCCTGCCCCAGAAGGAATAATGGAAGAAAAGCCACATCCAAAACAAGAAAGCATATTCAAGAAGTTCTTTTTATTTATTGCAGTCGCAGCACTCCTACAAACAATCGTGAATCTCGCAATTTACTTCTATGGTGTTTCTCTCGACACAAAGGCAGCAATCGACATATTCGATCTCTCTATTCCATCACACGCACGAACGCTTGTATTCACTCAAATTGTTATGTTCGAGCTTTTCTTTGTCTTCGTATGTAAGGAAGAGAAATCACTCAAGCTAAAGAACCTACTGACAAACCACACATTGATTGGTGCCGTACTCCTATCATTTGGACTCCAACTAATGATGATCTACGCACCGTTTATGCAAGCAATCTTTAAAACAATGCCACTCTCAGGAATAGAATGGGCCATTGTTGTACTCTTTGCATCAACAGCATTCTTAGTACCAGTAGTCACAAAGGTTTTAAGAAGTGCTTTAAACAAAATCAGGTAACACACATTCTCTCGCATACCATAGCCGCTTATTGTATACTCTTGGCATGAAATTCGACGTTCTTACAATTTTTCCGCAAAGTTTCAACTCTTATCTTTCTGAAAGCATTTTAAAACGTGCTCAAGAAAAAAATCTGATCGAAGTTGAAGTTCACGATATAAGAGATTTTTCAAAAGACAAACATAGGAAAGTTGATGATGTGCCTTTCGGAGGAGGAGCAGGGATGGTAATGACCCCACAACCACTACACGATGCTATCACTCACCTTAAAAAGACCAACAAAGGACCTGTAGTTTTCTTTACTCCACAGGGAAAAACGCTAAGCCAATCAAAAGCTGAAACATTTTCAAAAAAATATGATCAAATGATACTGGTCTGCGGAAGATACGAAGGGATAGACCAAAGAATTCGAGATTCACTTGTCGATATAGAGATATCAATTGGAAATTTCGTGCTAACTGGAGGAGAACTACCAGCAATGATACTGATCGACTCAGTTTCAAGATTAATTGCAGGAGTACTTGGAAAAGAGGAATCACACATCGAAGATTCATTTTCAAAATCTTTAGATAGAAAAAAAGAATATCCACACTACACTCGCCCATCGGAATTCAAAGGAATGAAAGTTCCAGATGTACTACTTTCAGGACATCACAAAGAAATCGAAAAATGGCGCAGAAATAAGCTCAAATAATGATCGACAAATTGTACACATTAGGAATTCCGGCACTACTATCAATCACGCCAGTGAGTTTGATTATTATAAATCAATTTTCAAAACTCTTCGCAAAACATCATCCAAAACTTGGAAAAACAACGACCATCTGTACTGGAGTTGAGGGAGTTTTAACTAAATCAAGACTAGAGGTAAACGCACTTCTATTCGACAAGTACAAAGCAAAAATAAGCCAAGAAAATGAATTCGCAAAAGTCTCAGATCTAGAAGACAGAGAAAAAGACGAGATACTCCTTTCAAAAACAGAACTAGGCAAAGATAAAAACCTAGAACTAATGGCAACTGCAACGATACTTTGCCCATTCGACAAATTAAAAGAAATCGAATCCGTAACATTAGAATTTCTAACAAACTGTGGATTTAACAAACGAGAAATCACAAGTAAGTACAGTATTATTCAAAAAATAAACAGTTCATCAGATAAAAGATATTCAACTGTAATAACAAAAGACAAACAGACCAATGAGATAAATGCTCTATCAAAAGGAAATCCTCTGAAGATATTAAAAAAATGCACCAAGGCAATCATCAATGGTAAAAAATACGAATTAAATCACCAAACTCTTCGAAAACTTAGAAAAAGAATCAGCAAATTAAATAAATCAGGACAAAAAGTAATAGGATATGCAATTAAACCATTGCCTCTCAAGGTATTAGATAATTATTCAGAGAGCTTCACAGAAAAAGAGATGACCTTTATTGGAGTAATCGGGACCAGGAAGCCTCTCAACACGGACATCAAAGGAAGCGTTGCTCTAGCCAAAAAAGCCGGGATAAAAAACTATATTCTAACTAAGGACAAAGAAAAAAGCACAATAGCCATAGGCATCGAACTTGAAATGATCAACGCAAACTACTTCGAAACAATTACGGGAGCTTATCTAAGAGAGCTAAATGATAAAAAATTAGAAAAACTAGTTCACAACAAAGAAAAGGACTTAATTTTCTGTGAATTAAACAAAGAAGACAAGTTACGAGTCCTTGAACATCTAAGAAAAGACGGAGAAATAATCGCCAGAACAAATTCTCGACAAAAAAACAGCTATAAAATTCTTATAGAAGGAATCGAAAAAGGAAGAAGAACAAATAAGAATCTAAAGAAATTTTCTGATCACGCCATTGGATGCAAAATTGCAGAAACAATACTTCTAGTAACAGCGATCGCACTAAACGCACCACTTCCCCTAACTATAATGGCCATTCTAGGACTAGATATAACAATCAATCTACTTCTTGAGTTGTCCCTACGAGCAGAACCAGTTAGGGCAAATGTAATGACAGAAAAATATCATCCGATTAATAGAAAATCACTAAAAACCCTTCTTCTAACCAGTATTACAGCCGGGATTCTAATAAGCACAGCATATCTGCTCACATTAGTTCGCTACGGGTGGTCTATGGGAAGCGCCAGCACAAGTTCCACTACAGGACATGCAAAAGCGCTAACCATTACATTTTTCTTATTAATAATAATTCAAATAATCAACAGTCTAAGCCTAAGAAAAAAGAAACGATCAATGGCAAACACTCAATTCCTTTCAAACATATATCTAACACTTTCACTAATTATTTCAGTGCTAATAACCTATAGCCTGATAACATTCGAATCTATCCAAGAGTACTTAGGACTTACCTCCTTGTCTCTTCTAGACTGGGAAATCATTGGATTTTTAGCAGTACTATTTATCGTAATTGAAGAAATAAGAAAATTTATCCTTCGCCATGCCAGTAGAACTTCCTAAACAAGATTACCTAAGAGTAAAAGTGGTTCCTAAGAGCTCAAAGAATGAAATAGCCGAAATTTTTACAGACGAAGAAGGAGAAAAAACTATAAAGATCAAAATCAAAGCAGTTCCTGAAAAAGGGAAAGCAAATGCAGAATTAATAAAGTTCCTAAGCAAAGAGACAGGTGTCTCAAAGTCTCAAATAACTATTCTAAACGGACACACATCCGCACTAAAATTAATCAAAATAAATTGGACCTAACAAATATAGACCAAATAACGCAGCTCCTTAAGAAACACAAACTTCATACCAAGAAACACCTTGGCCAAAATTTTCTAATAGATAGATCTGCGCTAGAAGAAATAGTAAAAGCTGCAGACATCCAAAGCACAGACCATATAATAGAAGTTGGACCTGGACTGGGAGTTCTAACTGTAGAGATAGCTGAAAAAGCTAAAAAAGTAACCTCAATCGAAATAGACAGTGCACTCTTCCCTATTCTAAAAGACACTCTCTCTCAACATAAAAACATAGACCTTTTAAACGAGGACGCTCTTCAATTTAGACCTCCAAAAACTCCATACAAACTTGTCGCAAACATTCCCTACTACATCACTTCTCCGTTAATAAATCATTTCTTACAATCTGAGAATCCTCCACAAACTATAACTCTCTTAATTCAAAAAGAAGTAGCAGAAAAAGCATGCCAGCTCGAGCCCAAGGCATCTATTTTATCTCTACAAATAGGACTATTTGGAAACGCAAAGATTGTGGGAATAATTAAGGCAGAATCCTTTTTCCCTGCTCCAAAAGTCGACTCTGCAATCATTCACATCGAAACACACAACAAAATATCAATACCCGAGGCAAGACAAATTCTTTCACTAGCAAAACGTGCATTTTCAAATAAACGGAAGAAGCTATCCAACACCGTGCTTAGAGAAATAGAAGACTCCCCCATCGATAAGGATCTTAGACCTCAAGTACTATCAATCAAAGACTGGCAAAAGCTAAATAACTTTTTTAACAGCTCTAAAAAATAGTTTCTAAATCCTTTTTCATATTAAGACATGCCTGACGAGCAGCTTCAGCATAAGACTTTTCATCAAACCCATCTAATTTTTCATATGCAAATGTAATTCCACGACTACTGTTTACAACAGCACCAAGACCGTCATCATTAAAGCATGGCTTCACATCTTCAGCTCCACCTCCCTGTGCTCCATAAC
>JABJOK010000053.1 GCA_018664365.1 Candidatus Peregrinibacteria bacterium
GAATCTTGGTGAAAGTGGAGATGTACTTGTGCTAAACATTTTGCAAATGCGGTAAGTTGTTTGTCTGATATTTTCCCCTCGTATGCTTTCAAAACATGTTTCATTGAAGCTGGTACGTCTGGAGATTCCATGATTTCTTTTGCTGACTTAACCTGATCATCAAATTGTTTTTCTTTTTGATATATATATCCAGATTGAATCATCAATTTCTGATCGTCAGTCATTTTACCAATACTTTCAAAGTCTTTTAACATGTGTTTTTCAAGTCCAATTTTCTGTTGTGCCTCTGCAAATGAAATTTTCTTTTCCATTTTGTATTGGAAAATTCTTTGCATTGCACCAATTCTTATAAGCTCGTTTATTTTTACTACGAACGCTTTTTTATCGATGACTTTCTTGCGTGTTTCTGGGTCTTTTTTACAAACTCCAGGAGTGTTTAAAAGTGCAAGAACAGCAGCATTTGGACTGAAATGTCTATTAAATGTTTCTTTTGTAATTGAGAAGGTATCTGGTTTTTCATCGTCATCTGGTGAGTGTTCTGCCTGCATTGCTGTTCCATCAATTGTAGCCATTGTTAGTTCCTCATCTGAATCTCCTGCCCATGAAATGAATTTTTCCCATGTTCCAAGTTCTGTTTGTCCAACTCCAAGCATTGCTTGAATTACTTCAACGTCAGATTCTTGGCCTGGAGCCATTCCAGCTGCAATTATTTCTTTTTGTGATTGTCCTCCAACTTTAATTTTTTCTCCTTCTGGGTATCTAAGAGATCTGATTTTTTCGAGAAGTTTTAGGCATGGAACTAGTAATCCTTTGTGAATTGCATTGATTTCCTCAGCATTCTTTACTTGATCCTCCATTAATTTCTTGAAGTGCTTTATAAGTTTACTTGGACTTTTGAGTGCATCTTTGTTTGAAATTAGTGATTTGTCGAATCCTTTGAAGCCCTCTGCAAACTTAAAGATATCTCCTAGGTCGATCCATTTATCCGATCCTTGAGTAATCATTTTTGCTGCAATGTTTCTTGTTTGTTGAGGCCTGAAGTCGAATGGGGGACTTGTTAGTATTGAATCAACAGGTCCGTATCCTTCTAACTGTGTCCATGCCCCGCTTATTTCATCTTCTGCATCGCCAATTCCACCCATGTCTCCAAGTCTATAGTCAACGGGGTAGTCTTTTTCTAATTTGTCGAAAATATCTTTATCAACGGTAAATTTTTCATATGCGCGTTCTTGTTGTTGAACGAACTTGTCGTATGCTCGTCCTTGTATTCGTGTGTGTTTAAAGAATAGATCGTATTCAGGGGTTCCTTGTCCACCGTATTGATTTCTTTTTATCTCTAGAATCTTATCAATTAGTGAATTAATTTTTCCAAATCCTAGGTTTTCTGAGTCGTTTTCTTTCCACTCTATTGTTATTTTTGTTCCATCAATAGGAAGTGTTATTCCTTCGATGTCTGTCATCCCTTTTACTCCTACTGTAGCCATTAGAATTTCTTTTCCAATAGTACGTAATTGTTCGATTATTGTGTAAGCTCCTTGATTTTCTTTTGCTATTTCAGCATGTGATTTTTTTGCAAATAGTTTTTGTATTTTTTCGTATGCCTTTGTTAGTATTTCTTGTTGTCCTTCTGTTATTTTATCTACTTTTTTTCCATCTTCTCCAGTAAGTTCAACTCCTTTTCCTTCTAATTCTTTTGTTTCAACAAGTTTTGGAGCAGGTTTTTCTGCTGGTGAGCCTAAGGCTGCTTCTCCAGTGCTTGTAGCACCTGCTTCAAGTCCTGATGCTGTTGGTTTTCCATCTACAGCTTCAGGTACTGCAGCCCCTTCTGTTGGTATAGGCTTGAATCCTTTTTCTGTTGTTTCGGTGATTGGATCCCATGATGCTTCGATATCGATCATTTCCACTGAACTGAATTGAAGAGTTTTTTGTTTTCCAGTTTTTTCATTTGTACGCACTAGTTTTTGTCCTTCCATGTCTAGTGTGTACGAGTGTTCTGAGTCGTCTTTTCTTGTTAATTGAAGATCTTTTCCTTCTTCAAATCCGTATAGTTTAAGCTTTGAAACTATATCTTTTTGTGTGTATTTTTCTGGACCATCTTCATGATCTTCTTCTCGCACAAATCCTGGAACAGTGTTTGTATTTTGAGGGATTTTGAATGTTTTAAGCTTTTGAGGGCCCTTTTCTTTTGTTTTTGGAGTATTTGCTTCTACAAATTCTTCTTCAGTGAAAGGAGCTAAATCGGCTTTTCCGCGCCATGACTTTGAAAGTTTTGCGTATGCTTCTTTTGGTGTTAATTCTGTGTCTGTAGCTATTTCGTCTGGTCCTGTTACTTTCACTCCTTTCAACGTTTTTTCAAGGATTGCTTTTCTAGTTTCTTGTTGAACTTTTTCTTGATCAACTTTTTCTGCATCACCTCCTGAAGCAATTACTGCCTCTAGACGTTTTATCTCTGATTCCATTTTTGTATTTGATTCTCTAAAATTTACAACATTGTGTTTGTTTGTGTTGTAACTTCCGTCCTTTGTTATGATCCCAAGAAGAATTTGATATACGGCTAATTGGACTTTTTCTTTGCTGTCACATTTTTCGTAGTGTTTTACGTAACTTGCTTTATGCAAGAAGCTTCTTTCGCTTCCTGCAGGCATTTCGAATTTGATTCTTTTGATTCTTTTTCCCACTCTTTCAAGCGTAAATCCCGCTGATTCAAGCTTTCCTCCTTTTGCATCCCATTCAAGTTCAGAAAATGGTTTTTCCGTTTTTTCAGCTTTTGAGTCGTCTCCTTTTTCAACTGTTTCTGTTCCTTTTTCTGCGAGAGTTGATTGCTCAGCTTTAGATAAAGTTGCCTTTAAGGCTTCTTTCAGTTTTTCATCTTTGATCGATGGGTCTTGTATTAATTGCGCTTTTACCTCTGGTGTGATTTTTGACATAACACCATCGAATACTGGTTTTAAAGTTGGATTATTGAATGATCCAGTTAAAAATACTTTTGCCGTTTCTGCAGGTAATTCTTTTGCGTTTTGAAAGAAATTGAAGAACATTAGTTTTGCTGCCCCTTCTGTTTTTGCATCTTTGAAAAATGAATCGAATACGCTTTGTGCTTTGCCTTCTAAGAATTTACTCATGAATTCTGTGTCGTCTTTTCGAGTTGAGATGAATTTTTCTTGGAATGTTTTGAGATGCTGGGTTCTTAATGCTGATGAAATTATTAGATCGTGTATTGCTACAAAGCTTTCTGGTGATAGTTTTTTTATTGTAGCTTCATCGAATTTGAAGAGTGCTTGAATAGCTTCTTGCATCTTCATTGTGCTTGGAGTAGCAATGTATGCAACTAGGTTTTCAAGATCTGATGTTGAAAGTTCTGAGATGTTTTTTTCAATATTTGCGAATGTTGATTCCTTGAATTCTTTGTTTAGCGGTGTATTTAGTAGTTCTGATTGTTTGCTTAGTGATAGTGTTTTTGCGAAAGTTTCATAGTCTTTTTTCTCCATTGTGTTTAGGAGAATAGCCATTGTTTCTGCGCTTATTTCTTTAAAATCTGGTTTTTCTTTTACACCTTCAAGTACGGCTTTGAGTAATTCTGGATCTCCTTTTGCTGCAAGAATAGTTGCATTAATACCGGCCTTTGTTGTTGTTAAGTTTTCTACAACTTTTTTGAGAGTGACTTCATCAGTTTTCAGAGCGCCTTTGAGCACTATTTCTCTTGCAGATACTCCAAGTTGTTCTGATTTTATCTGCCCATCTTTAACGGCCTCTACGATAGCTTTGGTCAACTTCGGATTGGTGGTCACAAAATCCATAATTTTGTCCATTTGTCCTGTAGTAAGTTCACCAATCTTCACTGCAATAGTTTCTTTTTCGGTCTTAATTTCTAGTCCTTTTTCGTCAAAAAGTGCTTTGAATTGATCATCGGTTAGCTTTGCTGGGTCTAGTGCTGCGTCTATTGCGCTTTCCTTCATTGCATCCTGGGCTATTGCTTGAGCTTCTGCTCCTTGGCTTGCTGTAGACTGTTCTTCGATTGTTCCTTTTGCGACATCTCGTTTTTCAGCAAGAGCTGCAATTCTTTTGTCTATTTTTTCGGCTGCTTTTTCAGCACCAGGTTTTGCAGTATCAGGTTTTTCCGCGTTGAAAACTAGCTTTTTTTCCTTGAAAGTATTATTCAATTTGCTTTTTAGCAAATGGAGAAATGTATGAGCACTCATGGTTTTGTTTTTATTTTATTTCGAAATAAATCATATAATTATATCAAATATATACATATGCGTCAATTCATTTGCGAGGTGTTTTGAAGTATAGTTTTCCTTGTTCTGAATGGATTTTTTAAACTTTTAAACTATGAATTTGCCAACGATCATTGTTAACTTCAAAATTTACGAGCAAGCGACGGGGGATAGTGCTCTTAGTCTTGCCAAAATTCATGAAAAAGTTGCCAAGGAAACGGGAGCTTCGATAGGGGTTGCTGTTAGTGCTATGGATTTGGCTAAAGTTTGTGAAAATGTTGATATTCCGGTTTTTGCACAGCATATAGATCCTGTTAAATATGGCAGTGGAACTGGTAAGATACTTCCTGAGCAGGTAAAGGATCTGGGGGCATATGGAACACTTTTAAATCATGCAGAATTTCAGATAGGAGATGATGTTCTTAAGGCTAGCTTAGAGAGAGCAAGGGAGGTCGGTTTGTACACGGTTGTTTGTGCAAATACTCCTGAAGCTGGTGCTAAAATTGCAGGATTCGGACCTGACTTGATCGCAGTTGAGCCTCCTGAATTAATTGGAGGAGATGTATCTGTTTCAAAGGCTGAGCCAAAAATTGTCGAGGATACAGTTTCTTTATGTGGCGATGACAAGGTTTTGGTAGGAGCTGGAGTCAAAAATGGCGAGGACGTTAAAATTGCCTTAGCGCTTGGTGCCAAGGGAGTGTTATTGGCCTCAGGAGTAACAAAGTCTGATGATCCTTATGCTGTTTTGATGGATCTAGTTGGTGGCCTTTCGTGAGAATCCTAAGCTCAGGTAGGTGAGTAATAGAATCATCATGTCATTCTTGAAGAATGGGGTGTCTATTAGGCCGTGAATGAAGAAGTATAGGAGCGTGAAGAGTATTATTTGATCGAACTCTTTTACGTCTTCTTTTTTGATGAGTCTAATCAGTACCTTTGTTATCAAAAATATAATTATAGCCAGTCCGAGTATCCCGTAGTGGAAGGTGAAAAGAAGGAATATGTTGTGAGGTTGAATTACGTGATAATCCAGTGGAGTTTTCCCGAGAACTTGGTCCGCATTTTCTATGTAGTGGTGTTCAAATTGTCCAAATCCAAGGCCGAGCAATAAATTCTTTGGTTCTTTAAGTAACTCTGTGGAAACTTTCCAAATTTCTCCTCTTTCATCTAGGCTTGAATATTCAGTATTCAGGGTTGGCATTACTTTTGTGGAAATAATTGCTGCAATAATACTAATTGTAAAAATCGTTAGTATTACTTTTATCAAGCTGTTTTTGAGTATTTTTCTGCTGTAGTTTTTGAGTAGATATGCTAGCAAAACTAGGAAAGTTCCTCCGAGAGCTCCCATGGATTTTGTAGCTATAATAAGAAGTCCTAATATAACTGCAGGAAGTATGTGTTTTCTAGTAGGTTTTCCGAACGATTTAATTGAGAAATATATGAAAAATGGAGCTAAATAGTATCCTAAATATACTGCCGCATCGAGTGGCCCTAGCAATCTTAAATCATGTGCAATATTGTACCCTAGGAGGTTGAAAATTACTGAGAAAATCCCGAAGGCCATTGCTCCGTAACCGGCTAATTTAAGTGCTTTTTCCTGTTCATTTTTTTTGTTCAACGTCTCGACCAGGACAAAGGCGAAAATTAGGCCGAAGAACAGGAATTTTAAGTGTCTTGCAAGGTCTATGAAGTTGAAAATGGGAACTAAAATTAATGAGAGAAGTGTTAGTGTCGAAAACGCAATTAGGATCCAGTGTTTTCTTATGTTTTTTAATACTTTTTTAGTCTGTTTTGTTCTAATGACTTCACCCAAAAAGGATATGGCCATTATTCCTATCAAAACCTCTTGCAGGTTTGATGGATAGCTGCCAATATCAAAGCGTATTAAATAGCTTTGTAAAAAGAAAAGATTTAAATAAATTAGTGCCTTGGTAAATTTCATGGCCTAAAGTTTACATGGAAACTTCATTGGAGACAATTCAGGGGAAGGTGCGAAGGGGGCGCGGTATTGGGAAGAACATTGGATTTCCTACTATTAATCTTAAATATGCCGGAAAGCTTTCAGGAGTTTTTGTAGGGGCAGTTGAAATGGGGGAGGACATTTATCCTGCGGCTGTTCACTTAGGACCTAGACCCACTTTTTTTGATGGAGAAAGCGTTTGTGAAGCGTTTATATTTGATTTTAATGATGACGTTGATATTGGTACAAAGATTGTAGTGGACGTTTTCGAAAAGATAAGAGATGTGGAATCTTTTGAAAATCTAGATTTTTTAAAAAAACAAATTGCTGAGGATGTAGAAAATATTAAAAGTTGGTATACTGCGAGGGAATTTAAATAAGAACAGTATGATCAACTTTTTAAGAAAACTTCTTCCTGAAAGACATCCGCTTCGGCTTTTTTACCACAACATTAAGGGGTTTTTAGCAGCTCTTTTCTATATGTTTCCTGGAAACAACATAATTGTTATTGGTGTTACTGGAACAAATGGGAAAACAACGACTGCGAATTTTATTACCAATATACTAACTACTGCAGGGCATAAGGTTGGAATGGCTTCTACGATCAATTTTCAGGTTGGTGACGAGAGATGGAATAATATTTTAAAGCAGACGACTGTTGGTCCTTTTATGCTGCAAAAGCTCTTGAAGAGAATGGTTGGTGCAGGATGTAAATATGCAGTACTGGAAGTTACTTCTCATGCGCTGGATCAGGCGAGAGTTGCAGGCATTAATTTTGATGTCGCAATTATGACCAATATTACCGAGGACCATATTGAATATCATGGGAGCTTGAATGCTTATTTGGATGCAAAGGCAAAATTGTTTAGAAAAGTTTCAAAGGGGCGAAGAAAGTTTGGAGTTTCAAAGGTTTCTATCTTAAATGCTGATGATAAATATTATAAATATTTTGACCAATTTTTGGCTGATAGAAAAATAACTTATGGTTTAAAGGCAGCTACTGTTTATGCAGAAAAAATTGAGAAGCATCCAGAGGGCTCTAGTTTTGTTTTACATGTTCCTAATAATGCTATTCCTGTTGATTTAAAGTTGCCGGGAGAATTTAATGTTTATAATGCGTTGGCTGCAGCGGCTGCAACGATTTCTCTCGAAGTCCCTATAGAAGTCGTTAAGAAGGGGCTTGAGGATAGTGCTTCTGTGTCAGGAAGACTTGAGCATGTTGATTGTGGTCAAAAGTACAGTGTGATAGTTGATTACGCTCATGCTACTGATGCTCTTGAAAATTTATTACAGTTATATAGGAAACTTACTCCGGGAAAGCTTTTTTCTGTGTTTGGGGCCACTGGTGGTGGGCGTGATAAGGGCAAAAGGCCTGATATGGGGAAAGTTGCTAATGAATATGCAGATTATATTATTTTGACTGATGACGATCCTTATTCTGAAGATGAATGGGGGATTATTGAACATGTGGCTGAAGGGATTCCTCGACGAGAGGGAGAAAGCTTCTGGAAGATTCCAAGTAGAAGAGAGGCGATTAGGTTGGCGCTCACTTTAGCAAAGGAGGGAGATACTGTGGTTGTCTCTGGAAAGGGGTGTGAAGAGGTAATGAAGGTGAATGGTAAGACTATAAAGTGGAATGATAAGGAGGTTATCAAGGAATTGTTAAAGAGGGAGATAGTAGTTGAAATTGGCGGAGAAAATTTTGAGAAGCGTGAAAATGTTTGTTTGCAATCATAAGATATGAATGGATTTTTATTTATTGATAAGCCTAAAGGGTTAACTTCTTTCGATTTGGTAAGAGAGGTTCGTAAGATTTCAGGTGAAAGGAAGGTAGGGCATAGCGGGACTCTTGATCCATTGGCCACTGGACTTATGATTTTGGCTCTTGGTGAAGGGACAAAGCTCTTAGAGTTCTTGATAGGCCATGGAAAGGAGTATGAAGTGTCTGCTCATTTTGGATATGTCTCTGATACGTATGATGCTGAGGGAGAACTGGTGAAAGTTGATACTGATAAAATTGTAGACGAGTATTTGATCGAAGATGTTATTAAGGAAAAGTTTATAGGAAAGATTAATCAAGTTCCGCCGAAGTATTCGGCTTTGAAGATTAACGGGAAGAAGGCCTATGAATTGGCAAGAGAAGGGAAGGATGTTGAAATGAAGAGTCGCGAGGTTGCTGTTGAGGAGTTTTCACTGCTTGAATATAGTTGGCCTATTGTTAAGTTCAAAATTAGGTGTAGTTCTGGAACATATATAAGATCCCTGGTTCATGATCTTGGAAATGAACTTATTTGTGGAGGTTATGTTGAGGAGCTTCGTAGGAATAGTGTAGGGGAGTTTTCCTTAGAGGAATCAGTAAAGCTCGAGAGCCTGGGTAATAATTTTGAACAAAGCCTTGTTTCCGTGGACCAGGTTGCCGATAAATTCCCTATGTATAAGCTCAGTGTCGAGGATTACGAGGGGTTAAGAGACGGGAAAACCTTGGTGGGTAAAAAACTTGAACAGAAGGCTCCGGTTATGGCTTTTTATGAAGGAAAATTGGTTGGAATTCTAGAAGAGGTTGGGGGTGGGGTTAAGTATAAAAAAGTTATTCACTCTTAGAGTTGAAAAAAAAGTGAGTTAACAGTAATTTTAGATAGTAATTTATTATTTATGTTGGATATTTTAAGGCAGTTTTGGTTTCCGGCCGTGTTTACGTTTTTATCTATGATTTTTGCGTGTCTGCTTGCGGTTAAGTTTTTTCCAAAACTTGGTTTGATGGATCGTCCTCATAGATATGGTCTTTCAAGGGCACCTATTCCTTACTATGGAGGTATTTTGATTTATACAGTTTTTCTGATTTTGACTTTGTGTTTTGTTGAAATTGATAGATCGGTGATTGCTTTGATTGCTGGTGCAACCTTGATTTTTGTTGTTGGGTTTCTTGATGATTTATACAATTTGAGTCCTATTATTCGTCTTGCTGTTCAATTTGTAGCAGGTGTCGTTTTAGTGATTGGGGGAGTGGGGATATTGTCTATTAATCTGCCTTTGGTGGGGACTCTGGTATTAAGTGAGCCTGTTATAGGCGGGGTGATGATTCTAAGCGCTCTCTTTACGATTTTTTGGGTAATGGCATTGCTCAACACTATGAACTTTGTTGATGGCATTGGAGGCCTTTCTAGTGGTGTTACATTTGTTGCTGGTCTTACTATATTTGCCTTGAGTATTCATCCTGGAATTCATGAAAACCCTGAATCGCAGATTGGTGTGGCTACAATTGCACTTATTATTGCAATGATTTCTTTTGCATTTTTATTATTTGACTTCCCTAAGCCTAAAATTTTGATGGGAGATAGCGGAAGTACTTTAC
>JABJOK010000067.1 GCA_018664365.1 Candidatus Peregrinibacteria bacterium
GTTTTATTGCTTTGAAGATTTGCTGAGTATCTTTTTTTGAATTGATCCAGCAGTAGCTTACGTCTAAATAGTTTAGAACATGGCAGTCTGCTGTTGCTATTAGTGGCTTCTTCCATCTTTTTGCGAGGGCGATTGCTTCTTTGTTAAAATCTTTTTGCTTTGTATAGCAGAAGCTTATTTCGATGGCGTCGAAGAGGTCTATGTTATTTATAAGTGATTTTTTTAAGGCTACTTTTCCTGGGAAAAATGGATGAGGTGCAATTATTAAGGATTCTGAGTGGGTTTTTCTGTAATTTTTTAGATCCTCAAATGTTTTTACTTCTAGGATATCTTTATGTGCATTGATGCAAAGGATGTGTTTTTCATCTATTTCAAATTCTATGCCTGGAATTAGAAGAATGTTCTTTTTTTCTGCATATTTTTTTAGCTGCTTGTTGAAAATGATCTTATTGTGAGTAGTTATCGAGAGCACGTCATAAGATAGCCTTGATGCATGCTTAATTAACTCCTTGGGAGTGTATTTTATGTTATCGCAAGTATCACCCTTGGCGTGGGTGTGGAATTGGCACTTGAGCATGGAAATTATTTAGTTACTTCTTCGATTGCTGCTTGAGCTTCTTCAATTTCAGTTTTTGCTTCTTCGATTTCCTTTAAGGCATTTTGTACGTCTGAAACAGTTTCATCAATTTTAGCCTTTGTTTCAACTACTTTTGTAGTTGCTTCATCAACTTCTTCTTTCACATTATTGTATGAAGAGGTTACGTCTTCTATAATTTTATCTCCCTGTCTTTTCAAAAGGCATCCAGATAATAGTAGTGTAGATACCAGTGTAACGGCTATTATTTTTTTCATTTTTCTTTGGTGAAAAGTTTGATGAAATTTCCATCAAAGTCTGTGAGGAAATTTTTAATATCTAGAACATCGTCAGTAGATATTTTGCGATGAGTTCTTGTCCTTGTTTCAGTGACTTGTGCTTGCTGGTTTTGTTCTTCTCGGGTAACCAAAACAGTTACTATAGTTGAGCTATGACATTTGTTACAAACTAGCTCAAATAGTCCTTCTGAACTTGTGGTTGCAACAACTTTTATATCTTTCTGTAGATATTTGTTTTTACAACCTGAGCAAGTGCATGTTTCTTGTAGGTGCTTTACTGCATTTTTGATTTCTTTGAAGTTCATAGCTTATCTAGTGCGTGATTAATTCTATCTAATGTTTCATCTTTTCCTAGAACCCATGCGATTTCGAATACTCCCGGTGAAAAGCTGAGTCCTGTTAGGGCCGATCTAAGGGGCCAGAAAACTTGTCCATTTTTCACACCCATGTCTTCAACGGTTTTGAAGAGTGATTGTTTCACTGACTCTTCGGTCCAAGCATCTAGTTCTTTTAGAAATTTTGCTGAGTTTTCTAGGCTTTCTTTTGCCTGACTCAAGTCTACCTTCATTTTTTCATGAGTCAATAATTCCGCTTGATAGTGCGGCAGAGTGTAGTAAAAATTAATATTGTCTTCAGTTTCTTTTGGATCTTTTAATATTTTTTCTTCAACAGTTATAAGCGCTTTTAAAAGTTTTTCTCGGTCTGTTTTGAAGGGTGTATCTAAATGTTCTTCGCACATTTCAAGAAGACGAATTCCTTTTGCTTCTAAAAATTTCTCTTTCAGGTCTTCGGAGCTAAATTCAAATTGTATATTTCCTCTTTTGTCTTTTTCTTGTTTTAGATTTGGATCTATTTCTTTTGCTACCTCATTCATTTCTCGGACATAGGTTTCTTTTTTCCATCTCCAATTAAACCAGTCTAATTTTTCTATATTAAATACTGCTCCTGATTTGTGTACTTTTTCCATTGAGAATATTTCTTCTAATTCTTCTAGTGAAAACACCTCTTGTTCTTCACCACCACCTGGATTCCATCCTAGAAGTGATACAAAGTTTATAATTGCTTCTTTTGTGTAGCCTTTCTTTATATAGTCTTCTACAGCTACGTCTCCTTGTCTTTTTGAGAGCTTAGTCTTGTCTGGATTTAGAAGAAGGGGTAGATGCGCGAATTCTGGTACGTCCCACCCAAAGGCTTGATAAAGAGCAATGTGTTTTGGCGTTGATGGAAGCCATTCTTCGCCGCGAATTACATGAGTTATTTCCATGTGATGATCATCTACGACATTTGCTAAGTGATACGTAGGAAATCCATCTGATTTTACTAAAACTTGATCATCAATTGTTTTTCCGTGGAATTGGACGTTTCCTCTTACTAGGTCTTTGAATTTCATTAGTTCATATGGAATCTTTTGTCTAACAACAAATGTTTCTCCGGCTTCGATCTTTGCGTTTGCCTCTGATTCTGGCAAGTCGCAGCATTTTCTGTCGTACATTGGAGCCTGTTTTCTTTTCATTTGCATGTCTCGCATCTCTTCAAGTCGTTCTTTTGTGCAGAAACATCTATATGCATGTCCTCCATCTATTAACTTTTGTGCATGTTCTTTGTAGATATCTGTTCGCATTGATTGAACATATGGCCCAAAATCTCCTTTTTGCTTTAATTTTCCACAGCTTCTTCCGTATCGTGGTCCTTCGTCATATTCTAGTCCAATCCACTCCAAAGTCTTGATTAAATTCTCCATTGCTCCATCTACGTAACGTTCCTGATCTGTGTCTTCTATGCGCAAAACAAAGCTTCCTTTATTCTTTTTTGCAAATAAATAACAGTACAATGCTGTTCGTAATCCTCCTACATGGAGATATCCCGTTGGTGATGGCGCGAAACGTGTTTTAATCATGGCAAGCGGAGTATAGCGAATTTTTCTGGTCAGTCAAACGGTTTTTTTGTATATTTAATAGGTATGGCTACAAAAAGAAGAACAACTAGAAGGACTCCTCGCCGAAAAACTGCGCCTAGGCGTCGTGTTGGGCGGAGACGAACGGTTAGCATTAAGGTTAAACCGGCGGTGGCTCGTGAGATATGGGCTATTATATGGCTTGCTGCTGGTATTTTGACAATTCTTAGTATCCAGGGAGCGTTTGGAGTTATTGGTAATCTTTGGATGAGTTTGCTTGAGCCTGTACTTGGATGGGGGATTTATATTGTTCCTGGTATCTTTGTGACAATTTCGTTGATGATGTTTTTTGCTAAGAAAATTAGATTTGATGCAACTAGAACCATTGGAGTTTTAATGTTTTTATTATCGGTTTTGTCGGTGATTCATTTGTCTGTGCCTATTGATAAGCTTCATGACTATGCTGCACTTGGTGAATATGGAGGTTATGTAGGGTTTGTGACAAACTTTTTGTTGCAGGAGGTTCTAAGTGTAGGGCAAATTGGAGCGGCTATTATTTTTGTTGCTGTTTTCCTGGTTTCTTTGATTTTAATTTTTGAAGTTTCGCTTGGTGAAATTATGAAGTTTGTTATTCCAGAAATTAAGATTGAAAAAGTTAAGGAAAAAGCTAAGCGTGGAGAGAAGCTTAAACTTAATAAAAACACAGAGGTAGAAGCTCCTGAAATCACAATTCATAAAGCGAAGATAGGTAGTGATAGTGGAAAGGTTGATGTTATTTATGAGGATGATGATGAAAAGAAGGAGGGGGAGCAGCTTACTATTAATGATGCTAAAAAAGATCCTAAGGACGATGTGGCCGATGAACTCGATGAAAAGGTGCGTGAGGCGGAGGTTGAAGAAGAAATCGAGTGGGAATTCCCTTCATTGGATTTACTAAAAGCTGGTGATAGTAACGTGACTGTTGATGATGATATTTTGGTGGAATGTGCAGACAGAATTAAGAAGAAGCTTTCTCAATTTGGAATCAAAGTAGTGATGCATGAGGTTAACGTTGGACCGACTGTGGTTCAATACACTTTGAAGCCTGATGCTTCTGTGAAATTATCTAAAATTACGTCTTTAAAGAATGATATTGCGCTTGCTCTTGCGGCTGAGCGTGTTCGTATTGAGGCGCCGATTCCTGGAAAATCTTTGGTTGGAATAGAGGTGCCTAATGAATATAGAGCTATTGTACATTTGCGTGAGATTCTAGAGTCTAGTGAATTTACTGATTCTAAATCAAAACTTACTCTTCCTTTTGGGCGTGATGTTAGTGGACGTCCTATTATTGCAAATTTGGAGAACATGCCGCACTTGTTAATTGCTGGAGCAACTGGAAGTGGAAAATCTGTTTGTATGAATACATTCTTGATGTCACTTCTTTATCAAAATTCTCCGCAGGATTTGAAGTTTATTATGATTGATCCCAAGAGAGTTGAGCTATCTTGTTACAATAATATCCCACATCTACTGACTCCAGTTATTACTGATCCAGAGAAGGCTGCAATTTCATTGCGTTGGGTGGTAGGGGAGATGACTCGTCGTTATTCTGAGCTTCACGATAAAAAGGTTAGAAATATATCTGAATACAATGATTTGTCTGGTGGTTCGAAAATGCCAAGAATTATTGTAGTAGTTGATGAGTTAGCAGACTTGATGATGGCAGCTGGGAAGGAGGTTGAAGCCTCTATTTGTAGAATTGCTCAGATGGCCCGTGCTGTTGGTATTCACTTGATTATTGCTACTCAGAGACCTTCTGTTGACGTTATTACTGGTCTTATTAAGGCTAATATCCCTTCAAGAATTGCATTTGCAGTAAGTAGTTCTATTGATTCTAGAACTATCTTGGATGGAATAGGAGCTGAAGATCTAGTTGGTCGTGGAGATATGCTTTATTTACCGACTGGTCAGAATAAACCAGTTCGTGTTCAGGGTATTTTTGTTGGAACAGAGGAGATAGAGAGAGTTACAAACCGTATTAAATTAACTATTGAGCCTGATTACAATGACAGCATTACTTCTAACGCTACGGCTAAACAGAAGCTAGTGGGAGTGCCTGATTCTAAGGCTGGAGCTGATGAAGATACTTTGTATGAAGCGGCGTTTAATCTTGTTAAAGAAACTAGAAAAGCTTCTGCTTCTTTATTCCAAAGGCGTCTTAAGATTGGCTATGCAAGAGCAGCAAGACTTGTTGACCTTCTTGAGGACAATGGAGTTGTTGGTCCTGCAGATGGGGCGAAGCCAAGAAAAATTATTATTGATTAATTAATGTATTAGTATGACAGTTCAATTCTTTTTAAGTTTGGGAGTTTCTCTTTTGGTGGGGTTTTTAACGGGTGTGGAAAGGCAGATTAGTTCTAATTATACGAAAAAGGATATTGGGGTTAGAGATCTTTTAATAATTTCGTTGCTGGGTTTTTTATCTACTAATATTTTGCCGAATCAGGAGGTGTCATTTTTTGTTTTGTTGGGATTTATAATAATGATTTCCATGGTGGGTTATATTTTTTATAACTTTAAATTCTCTGAGAAAAAGATGGGAGGATTTACTACTTTTTTTACTTTGCCTGCGGTGTTTGTGCTTAGTAGTTTGACTGGTTTGGGTGTTCCTACCTGGCAGATTTTGGTGTTTTTGGGGATTCTGATTTTGACCTTACAGCTCAAGGAGGAGTGGCGTACTTTTATTAATACTATTAAGGATAGAGAGATTCTGGACTTTATTATTTTTTTGATTGTTCTTTTTGTAGTTCATCCCTTGATTCCAAGTGGTTTAAGTTGGGAGTTTAGTTTTTATACAATTGAGGCTTTATTTATTTGGAAATTGATAGCGATCATTAGTGTTCTTAGTTTTGTTTCTCACTTCTTTAATAAGTATGCAAAGGGGAAGAGAGCTATTCTTTTGACAAGTTTTTTTGGAGGACTAGTTTCTTCTTTGGCAACTATGTACTTGGTGACCAAGAAGACTAGGAAGGTGAGTTTTGAAAATGCCTATACAGTGTTTATGGCTTCTGGAATTGGTTCAATTGTTAGAGATATTGGGATAATTTACTATGTTGTTTCTTCTGACTTTTTAGTGTTCATGGCTTTGCCGTTTATATTTTCTTTGTTCTTTATGATTTCTATTTTACTTTTTTCAGTTAAAAAATCTGATTCAGCAAAGATTCAATTTACGGATAGAGCAATGCCTGTGAGAACTATCTTAGAATTTGTTTTTATCTTTTTGGTGGTGATAGTAGGATCTGCTCTGGCAAATTTTTATCTACCAGATTCGTTCTTTTATCTAGGGAGTTTTCTGACAGGAATTATTAGTTCAACGGCTTCTATAGTTGCTGCAGGTAATTTGTTTTTGCAGAATATGATAGGGGAGGCAATGTTTGGAATGGTTGTGACTTTAGCTATTGGAGGATCCTTATTTGCTAGGACTGTTTTGATGCTTAAAAATTATCCTAAGAAATTTCTTAGGATAATTTTTAAGCATCAAAACAGTCCTAGCAAATAAGGATCCTCCAATAGCTAAAGTCACAA
>JABJOK010000056.1 GCA_018664365.1 Candidatus Peregrinibacteria bacterium
AAGAGCAGAAGCCGGTGGAGCCAGTGAAAAAGAAGGTAGCTGTTGATTCACCAGTTGTACCAGAAACTCCGCCAGAGCCTGATCCATTTACTAATGAAGTAGCTAATTCAAATAACCAGCCATCTGTAAATCCTTTTGATGCTGTGCCACAACAGCCGGTTGATTTGCCACCAAAGGAATATGAGGAAAGATATGAAGAAGAGGTGAAAAGTGAATCCAATGATTCAAACGAATCTCAGGAAAAGACTGCTGAATTTCAGAAAGTGGAATCTGTTGGTGATGAAGCTCCTGTAAATCCATTTGCTCCACCTTCTTCTCAGCCTAGTACCGTTGATGCAAAAGCTTTAGAGACAACTCCTTTTGATCTGCGTGATGATGGTGTGGAGGAGGTCAAGAAAGAAGAAAAAGATGAGGATCCTGAAGAAATTAAACATGCAGAGGAACAGATGAGTCCTTCAAATGAAACTCCGTTTGGTGATAGTGGTGGAGAGCAAGAGGTGAAGGAAGAGGTTAAGGATACACCTAGTGCTGAAGTTTCCGAGGTTGTTGAGGTTAAGCCTGAAGATGGGCCTTCTGATATCCCGGTAACAGTACCAACTGAGCAAGAAATTGAAGCGTCTTCTTCTGATAAAAATGAAGTAGAGGAATTTAAAGAAGAGTTTTGGGATATTTTGGAGCAGGCAGGTTTTACCAAGCAGAGAATTATAACAATTATAGTCGTTGTAATCCTTGGAATTGTTGCTTTAGTAGGATGGGGAAAGGGATGGTTTGATTTTTCATCTGATAATAGCGATGTAACTGTTAAAGTCCAAGAGGTTCAAGAAGAGCCTGCGGAGAAGGAACCAATTGAAGAAGCATCTAATAATAAAGATGTAGTCGTAAAATCATCATATGCTGTTGAAGACCAGGTTAAGCCACTTTTGATAGGCAGGTCTACAAGTGGTGTATATAGAGGAGCTCTTTCAGGTATTGAAGTTGCGTTTAGTGTTGGTGGATTAGATCAAACTTTTGATGACAAGGTTACGTACTATATTGATTTGATAAGAAAAATGGAAAACATGTACGCAACAGATGTATATGCCTTGATTGATAGGGCAGTTGATAGACGTTTAGTTTTGGAGAACCATTTAAAGGAGATGGATGCCATAATTGATGAAGGTAATTCTGCATACAATGCTGTTGTTGCTGCTATGAATCGTTTTGATGCTCAGTTTGAAGTTAATGCTGCCAGTAAATCTGTTTATGAAGAGCAATTTTTTGCAAATATATCTGCACTATTGCCTACTTCTTCCCATAATTCCTTAGAGGCTTTCATAGAATTATCTAAAGAATCTGTTGAACTAAAGGCTCAGTTTAACGCATATGAAATAATTAGAGATATGTTAGGAGCTTCATTAGATGCTCTTGAGCCAAGATATAGAGATATTGAATCAAATGTTGGAGCCTTGATAAAGGGCATTAGAGTCTTTGATATCCCACATTCTGACATTGAGGCTATAGTTCCAGTAGAGAATTAGATTTTGTTTTTCATTCAGCTGTTATAGAATTGAGATGTAGCTTAATTTGGCTTATGAAAAAGCAGATCATTGAGAACTTGAAAAAATATAACTTCGATTTAGATTTGGAAAAAATCGAGGATGTTTTTGATTTTGTTCAAAAAAAATATGAGGAGATTGGGGATGAATTTATTTCTCCTCTTGAAATGATAGAAATAGCTGCGAACTTCAGGCCGGATACTAATACTGTTATTGCTATATTCCTTCACCACTTGCATGATCATGGGATTGTTAAGGAGTCTCAAATAAGAAAAAAGTTTGGGGAAGAAGTCTTGGGTATTTTGCGTGGAGTTAAGAAACTTGAGGATCTAGATTATGTAGTTAATGATAAAAATGCCAAGGTTGAGGTTCTTAGAATGATGTTTCTAGCAATGATCACTGATTTGAGAGTTGTTTTGGTTCTTTTATCTTGTCGTCTTTATAAGATGAAGTGTCTTCATAAGATCATGGACAAGAAAGAGGCGAATCTTTTTGCTCGTGAAACATTGGATTTGTATGTGCCTGTGTCTGCGCGTTTAGGTATCTATGGTATTAAAGGGCAGTTGGAAGATTTAGCCTTTGCTTACTCTAATCCTGAGGATTATGCGGATTTAAACAGTCAGGTTGAGGAAGTTAGGCAGAGCTGCAATCTTTCAATTACCTATATTCAGGAGAGGTTGAAAGATTTCTTTGAAGAGAGAGGTGTTGAGGTTGAAGTTGTTGGTCGTATTAAAAATATTTATAGTATTTATAAGAAGTTGCAGAAAAAAGGTCTTACCTCTGCCAAAGATCTATACGACATTTTTGCAATGAGAATAGTGGTTCCGGCTAAAATTGATAAAGATGGGGTACATGACTTGGATAATTTGTATGGGATTTTGGGATTGATTCATAGTGAATGGAAGCCTTTGTCTCGTAGATTTAAGGATTATATTGCTGTTCCAAAACCTAATGGATATAAGAGTTTGCATACTTGTGTACTTGGTCTGGGGCCGAAGGAAGAGGATCAGCCAATTGAAATTCAGATTCGTGATAGGGTTATGCATGAGGATGCGGAATATGGTGTTGCGGCGCATTGGAGATATAAACATGGAGGTAAGAGTCAGGTTGTAACGGCTCAGGCTGATTGGATTAAAGGGCTAGAACAGTTTAGTAGTGATTTTGATTCTGACATTGATCGCGATGCTGCAAAAGAAGTGGGGGCAGATGTCCTTGCAGACCGTATTTTTGTTTTAACCCCAAGGGGAGAAGTTAAGGATTTACCAGCCGGGGCAAATGCAATTGATTTCGCTTATTCTGTACATACAGATGTTGGACATAGATGCGTTATGGCAAAGATTAATAGTGTGGTAGTTCCTTTGAATCAGGAATTGGCAAATGGCGATGTTGTTGAAGTAATTACCCAGAAGGATTCTAAGCCAAAATTACAATGGCTTTCTGTAGCAAAAACCTCTTTGGCACGAAATAAAATTAGAGCCTGGTTTGGATCTTTGAATAAAGATAAAAATATTAAAGAGGGGAGAGCTCATATTAATTCTCAGCTAGAGAGGATTGGGCAGCCTATTTTAGATAATAAATATTCAATTTTAAAGAAATATCTAGATAGAAATCTTAATCTTAGTGATAGAGAATCTCTTGTGGAGGAGGTAGGAAAGGGGTCTAAGATTGCTGCTGATGTTATTAGAAAGGTATTCCCTTATAAGCTGACTGTTGTGGATAAGGTTGTGTCGTCTAAGAAGGGAGTAAAGGAATCTGAAAAGGTATTGAAGAATGAGTCACTTAAAGACAACATACTTGTTGGTGGAGAAGATGGCTTGCCTATTAAAATGGCTGCTTGTTGTAAGCCGAGTTTAGGAGACAATATATTAGGTTACGTAACTCGAGGAAACCATGTGACTGTTCATAAAGTTACATGTTCTCATATTGATAAATTGGATACAGATCGAATTGTTTTTGCTGATTGGAAGGGGCGTAATGGTAGTGAAAAATACCTTGTCGGCATTAGAGTTGAGGCGGTAACTAGAGTAGGATTGATGAGTGATGTTACAGCCGTTATCTCCTCGTTGGGAGTTCATATACGAGAGGTGTCTATTAAGGATCAAAAAGGAGACAAGTCTTATGAATACTTTCTTGTAGAGCTTGAGGATTTAAGTATGTTTGATCGACTTGTTGATAAAATAGAGTCTGTAAGAGGTGTTGAAAAGGTGACCAGGGAAAAGAAGTCTTAGTTTATTATAAGAAGTTTTTCAGTTACGCTTTGGATATATTTCTCTTCTTCACTTTTTAGATTTATACAATTTATATCATTTAGTGAGCGAGTTCTGAGATAGTTAAAGAATTTAATGTATTTTTCTTTTATATCGAAGTTGTTTTCTTTGAAATCTGGAATGATGCCGACTTTGTCTAGAAGCTGGATTATGTAGGCGTTTTTTATTAATTCGGTTTTTTCTTTATTTTGAGATATTTTTTCGAGAGTTTCTATTAGTAGTGGAATTAAATTCTCCACTTTTTGTTCTTCAAAAATATATTTGTTGGTGATCTCTGCAATTTTTAAGGCAGCATTTATTGTTTTTAGATCTGAAACTTCTTTTAGTATGTTTTTACTGTTGGCGATCTCGGTTATTAGTGTTTGATGTGGGCCAAAATATAGCTCCACAGTGCAGAAATTCAATGTTTCAAGGTGTCCGGTAAAACGACTGGTTAGTTTTCTTGAGCCTTTAGCGATGGTTCTTAGTTTTCCCATTTTTTCGGTATATAAAAAAATGGCTTTATCATTTTCTCCAAGGTTTCTGTGACCAAGGATGATGCAGTCTGTAGTTAAATTTTTCATTTTAGTGATCTAACAGCTGTTTGTTCAAATATTCATGTACTGCAGCCATTGAGCTCATTATGCTTAAAGTAATGGTTGCAATGGTTTCTACTATAAATATTTTGTAAAACTTTATGTCAGAGTAATAGCTAAATAGATTCGTTTCTTGTATTTGAATCTTTTTAGAAAGTACAAGAAGCATGACGAAACTAATTGCAACTGCAAGTAGTCCGTAAATTATGCTTTCAATAATGAATGGAAGTCTTATGAACCAGTGTGATGCTCCTACGAGCTTCATCACAGCGATTTCTTTTTTTCTGTTGAATATTGTTATTTGTAGGGCATTTAAAATAATTAATGCTCCTCCAATTATAAATATCATTATTATCCAAAAAATTATTTGCCTAGCAAAATTAGTTAGCTCTAAAAGATTCTCTGAAACGCTTGTTAGTATTGAGTTGTTGCCTTCCTGATCCGTTGTTACTATTTTTGATAATACTAATTTGTATTTGGGATCGCTTTTTAGAAATTGTCCTATTTGAGCATGATATTCCGGATGTGAGGTGGTGATATTCAAGCTTGCTGGTAGGGGATTCCCTAATCTGTACTTCTCAAAGGCTAGAGATATATCTGGATGAGTTTATTTGATTTGAGAGAGAGCATCTTCTTTTGATGTGTATCGTGTTTCTATAACTCCTTCTAGATTAGCGATGTCTTGCTTTAATTCTTCTACATTTTCATAGTTTGCACCTTCTTTTATGTAAACAATTACATCAATTTTTTCACTTAGGTCTGTTAGTGCGTCTTTAGCTATAAAATTTACAGCTAGAATAATATTGAAGATGAAGATAATTGTTCCAATAACAAATACTGTAGCTATTGAAAGGAACTTGTTTCGCCATATGTTGCTTAGACTGAGGGAAAAGGCTTTTTCTAAAAGGTTGAAGGATGAGGTTTTTGCCATAATTGTTTAGCTTATTTAGCTTTGTTCTAAATTATATACAAGCTTCTTTTCTTGTGCCACTTCTTCTTGATTTTTTTTGCTGTTTTTTATGATTGAAGATTTATACATGTCAGGTCTGTACGGCTTTAATCTTAAAATTTGTGTATCAAGCTTGAGGTCAATTGCCAATTTTTCTAGGCCGTATGTAAAAGCAAATTGATCGTATCCGAGGGCAATTACATCTGGGCGATACATCTTTATAACCTTGTTTTTATCTTTAGCATTTCCAAGAACCACTTTTGCTGCCCACCCTGTGTCGTTCAAATTTTTTGTTCTCTCTTTTTCGTTATGGTCTGGGGCTTCCCCCTTGATTGCTTGAACTGTTTTGTCGCGTGCTACAACTGCAATTATTTCATCTCCATGTTCTTTGGCCTGTGAAAAAAGGTTCTCATGACCTGCATGAAGGTAGTCGAAGGTTCCAAAAACCATAACTAATTTTTTCTTTTCACTGTTCATTATATGTTCGGAATTGCGAGATTAAGTACAAGTAGTCCTATCAAGGCGATTATTATGATTGAAATCAGCAAAATGTCCAGGAATTTATGAGTCTTACCTGGATTAGTTAGCGATAATCTAATTGATGAGAAGGCATAAATCAGTCCTGTTAAAACTAGTGGAATATCCATTGTTCTATTGAGGATGAAGGCCTGTTTTAAATATAAGGAGTTTGATATTAGGCCTGTAGAGCCTAGGTGAACTGCCCCAACTATTATAAAAAATATTAGGGAGACCTTTTTGATGTTTATTAATGTTTGATACATAACGTATAAGATTATAGCTTAAACATTGTCTAATACAAGTGCCTTGCTTGCTTTTGATCGGTATATTTTGTAGACTAAAATTCGATTTTTTAAGTTTTAAAATATGCTGAATGACGATCAGGTAAAACACGTTGCAAAGCTTGCCCGCATCGATTTGAAAGATAGTGAGGTTAAGAAATTTGGTAAGCAGCTTTCCGACGTTCTTGATTATATGGATATTTTAAAAGAGGTTGATACTGAGAATGTTGAGTTAACAAACCAGGTTACAGGCTTGAATAATGTTATGCGGAAAGATGAAGTTGATTCTTCAAAAGCTAGTAGAGAGGAGCTTTTGGATTGTTCAGAATTGCCTAAAGACTCAAAACAAATCCGAGTACTTCCAACCATTAAGTAATTATGGCTGACTTGAATAAATTAACAATTAGCGAGGCGAAAGCTGGTTTGAGAGATAAGAAATTTTCTTCTGTTGAACTTACTAGGGATTGTTTTACTGAAATTAAGAAACGGGATAAGGATTTGAATGCTTTTGTGTGTTTGACTGAGGAAGAAGCGATAAAGTCAGCGGAAAATTTTGATAAGAAGATGCAGGCAAATGAAAAATTATCTGATTTGGCTGGAATTCCAGTAGGTGTTAAGGATATTTATAATACGAAGGGAATTAAAACGACGTGTTGTTCACCTATATTGAAATATTTTGTTCCTCCTTATGATGCCAGTGTTATTACACGGTTGAAGGAGAATGGAATGGTTATGGTAGGAAAGACTAATATGGATGAGTTTGCGTGTGGAGCTTCTACTGAATATTCTTGTTTTGGTGTTACTAAAAATCCTTATGATTTAGATCGTGTTGCTGGAGGTTCTTCTGGAGGAAGTGCTGCAGCACTTGCGGCTGACATGTGTTTGTATTCCTTAGGAACTGACACAGGAGGCTCTATTAGACAGCCTGCGTCTTTTTGTGGGGTTTATGGCATGAAGGTTACATATGGACGAGTAAGTCGTTCTGGAGTGACTGCAATGGCCTCTTCGTGGGATACGATTGGTCCTTTCGCAAAGTGTCCTGACGATGTTGCTGATATTCTTCAAGTAATTGCTGGTTCAGATGGTTATGACTCTACGACTCCTAATGTAGATGTTCCTAATTATGCTGATTTTTTGAAGGGAGATGTTAAAGGGCTAAGAATAGGTTTACCTAAAGAATATTTTGGTGATGGGATTGAGGATGAAACTGCTGGAGTAGTGCGAGAACAGGTGAAGTTGCTTGAAAAGGCGGGTGCGCATGTTGAAGAGATATCCTTGCCTATGACCAAGTATGCTGTTGCGGTTTATTATATTACGATGCCGGCAGAGCTTTCTGCTAATTTGGAAAGATTTGATGCTATTAGATATGGAAAAGCCCCATCTAATGATCCAGAGGAATTAGTGGATTATTATTTTAAGGCTCGTGGAGAGGGGTTTGGAGATGAGATTAAACGTAGAATAATGATTGGAACATACGTTTTATCTGCTGGTTATTATGATGCTTATTATAAAAAGGCTCAGAGGGTTAGAACTCTGATTATTGAAGATTTTAATAAAGCTTTTGAAAAGGTTGATGTTTTAATTGGTCCTGTTTCTCCTTTTCCATCGTTTAAAGTAGGGGAGTTGGCCGATGATCCGCTTGCGATGTACATGGCTGATGCTCTAACTATTCCTGCTTCTTCTGCTGGATTGCCAAGCTTGGCTTGTCCTGCGGGAATGTCAAAGAATGGACTTCCTATTGGACTCCAAGTTATTGCTCCTCAGTTTGAGGAGGGAAGATGTATTCAGGTTGCTAAGGTTCTTGAAGGTTTAAAATAATGACAGATTTGATTCTGGCGTTTCTTTTTTTGCTTCTTTAACTTCTTCAATTTCCTTTTTGAGTCCCTCTGAAAGTTCTTTGTCGCTTAGAGGTTTTAATAAGCGATCTTTTATGTCCAAACTTTTCATGGCCTCTGAAAATTGCCAGCACATGTTGAAGATAGCTCTTTGGCTGTTTGCAATTTCAGAACTTTCGATGATCATTCCAATTAATTCATCCTTAAATGAGATAATTGAAACCTTGTCATCGTAGATATTGATTTCGTTTGTGAATTTAAACTGTTCTGGTTCAATTAATCTGAATTCACGTAGGTATTTTTTGTCTTGTGAATGCACTATTTCACCGGCTTTGTCGTTAGGGCATATTCCTTTTAGAGGAATCTTCTTTTTTGCACGTTTCTCTACGTACTCATTGTCATAATTTGGCCATTGTTTTCTAATTTCTTCAGAATTAGAAAAATTTAATATTTCTGTTTTACTTGTGAGGCTATCTGCGTAAATAGCTTTTATTCCTTCAAGTCCCTCAAAGTATCTAACTCTTGGGTGATTTGTTTCACCAGTTAGCCTTTTGAATTTTGGAAGAGATACTCTTAGGTCATTAGTTCGTTTTTCAAAAACTTCTAGAAGGGCTTCTGGATTAGTGCAATTGAAGTATTTAGTCTTCTTTTTGGTGAAATGACTAACCACTCCTTTGCTTTTTAGCTTGTCTAATATGTCGTAGGCCGTAACACGATTGATTTTTGCCTTGTTTGCAATCTCAGAGACTACTGCGGTTCCAATTTCTGTACAGGCCAAATAGACTTTTGACTCTTTCTCAGTGAGTCCAAGTCCTTTCAATATGTCTAGAAGCTCATTTTCCATGGGTGTGTTTATTTAAGTGTTGTAGAAAATTCCTACGATCAACGGGGGTAATTTTAACATTGGCTTCTACTTGCAGCAATTGATTATGAATTTTTCTATTGCCAACTGGAATTCTCTATCGTCTTGTTGATAGATTCTTATAACTCCTGTTTTGAATTTTTTGTCTATTTGAAGAAGTTCTTGGTAGATTTTCTCAAGATTTTCTAATGTGAAGTTTCTTGATTGTTGAGTTGTTTTTTGTATTACAAAAGGGTGTTGTTTGAGTCTTTTTGTGATTGAGTTTGAATGTTCTCCTTTTGAGATCATATCGAATACTTGAATCAATATTCTGAAATGGCGGACTATCATGAAAAAGACCATAGTAAGCTCTTCTCCACTATTTTTAAGGGTTTGTAATACTTTTAGTGATTCATCTACTTTTTTTGATGATATACAGTCTGTTAGCTTGAAAACTGATGAAGATAGGGCTGGAGTTACGAATTCTTCTATCATTGTGGAGTTTATTTGTTTGTCTTCTGCATAATGATGAAGTTTTTCTAGTTCTTTTGATACTCTCCAAAGTTCATTTCCGCAGTGTTCTGTTAGGTAATTGGCTGTTTTAAAGTCTATGTTGATGTTGTCCTTTTTTGCTCTATTTAAGATCCAGTTGGTTATTTCTTGGGGTTTTAAATTTTTGAACTCGTCTACTGTTCCAATCTTTCCAATTTTTTTGTATAGGGAGGTTCTTTTGTCTGCTGAGTCATTTTCGTGAAATACAACTATGCAAAAATCAGGCGTTTTATCTAGGGCTTCTGCAATGAGTTTCTGATTATCAGTTTTTTTACTTTTGAAAATGTCTTTTACGATAATTAGGCGTTTTTCACAGAGAAAGGGGAGTGTTTCAATGTTTGATATAAAGTCTTTTGGCGCGATAGATTTTCCGTCCATTACTTCAATATTGCTCTCTTCTCCGTATTTTTTCATGAATTCATTTTTCCAACGAAGAAGTTTCTCGTTGCTTGAATATTTATCTTCTCCATGAAAAAGAAATACGGTCTTCTTATTGTTTTGTTCTTCAGCCATAGTTTTTTTACTTGGGCTAAGGATTATATATCTTGATAAAGAAAAAGCCCACCAATTTTTGATGGGCTTTTTGTCTTTAAATGTAATTGCTTATGGAACTAGTGTTGTCGCTACGTCCACAAGGTCTGATATTCCTGGAGGAGTGTTTAGTAATACCTTTTCATCGTATTTGATTGTTACTGATCCTTCGTCTTTTGTAGGATCTCCAACACCTTGACGGTATTTGAATAGATCATATACGTCTCCGAATAAACTTCCGTTAATGATAAGCAGATTAGAGGTTTCTAGAGGAGTTCCAGTTGGGATTATTTTTCCTGAAGTAGCATCATCAACGCTTACTGCCATTAATACACCATCGATTCTTTCAACATCATTATCGATTATGATGTTTCCATCAATTACTATGAATGCATACGATGGAACTTTGCTTGGATCGATTATGTCACCACTTAAAGCATCATTTTTTGCATGAATGTCTTTTTTGATTGTAAGGTTTCCACCAATTACAACAAAGGTTTTAGCTGCTGGTCCTGCGGCTGCAAGTGATGTTGGGTCTGAAAGGTCAATTGTTATATCTCCTTTTCTAATATAAACACCGCTGTCAGCGTTCTCGGCATTTTCATAGAGATAATCTCCAGAAGAAATGTTTGTCATTCCAACTAGTGTCTCTCCCCATCTTGCAAGCCTTTCTATGTTAGCTGCAATTGAGCTTGTGATGTGTGTTTCTTGCCAGTTTTCTGAGACATCAGCACGCACTTCACAGATTGTACTTGAGAAATTCTTAAGTGGATTGTTGTATTCCTCAATAGTGTTTACTGCATACTTTGAATTACTGTACTGACATACGTCATGTGTAGGTATTGAAAGGAATGCACTTGGGTCATCTTCTGTAATGTCTCCAGATCCAGAACTAATTAGGTCTGGATTCTTTATAGGGTTCTTTGTAATACCGGTTCCAGTACTTGATTTAACTGGAGAACAGTATGAAACATCCACTCCTGTGTCGATTACGTCGTGGAAGAATACATCTCCACCTGCACGAGTTAGAACGTATGGACATACTGAGATAATACGAGCATCAGCTCTACCATCATGGTCTGGAGTTTCATATTTAACTTCATTTTCAAATTCTTCTCCACAACCCTCAATTGTATCGAGGTTAGCACAGTAGGCTGAATTGATCTTTGTGTTGTTTTCTACTTGAACCTTGATGTTAATCAACATATCTTCTTTGACGTTTTCAAATCTGATTTCTTGTCCTCTTACGAAGTCATCTGCAGCGTCTGCAAAATTTTCATAATCAAGACAGAAGTCATTGCTGTCAACTTCGTCACTATCACATGAATACTCTTCTTCGTAGTCGCTTTCTTCATCATAGTCTCCATCTTTATCATCATCATCTTCATCGTAATCTCCTTCTTCAAGAATTGTGAAGTGATCGCCATCGTCATCTACGTTGATTCTCATTCCTTTGTATTCAAGATTACCATTTTTATCTCCGATGATCTTTTCTCCTGTGAAATCTTCATCTTCGATTTCTACCCATTCAATGTCTGTGTTTCCAGCTTTGAATTTGTAGATGTAGGTAAGTTCTTGTGTGCTTGTGCCGCTACCAATGTTTAGAAGGTCGTCAGCATCGTCGATGTCTCTAATGTATGCTTGTTTTAGGATTTCTGGTTCATCTTCGTTGTCGTCATCAGTATCGATCCAATCTTCACATGCATCAATCTCATGATCAGGATCTCCGTCATAACTTGCCCATACTCTTATTTGTAATTCTTCTCCAGTATCTTCGTCCCAGCTGTAGCTGTTTGTAAGGTCTCCTTTTTCTGTAAGAACATCGTCATCTCCGTCGTCATCATCTTCGCTGTCATCATCCCATTCAAGATCGTCAAGATTTCCATCTAGTTCCCAGTGGAAGTATAGTTCATCAACATGATCTCCAGGGCTTGTATCTACATCAATTTTTACAGTCTGCTCGTCGTCATCATCATCAATGTCCCAATTATCTTTTGGTTTTGTGATATCAAGATCGGTACATGCCCATTCTTGATTTGGTGGAAGAACGATTAGGTCGTATGTAGTTACACAATTTGCAAAGCCTGTGGCTTCAATAACTAGTGCGTCTTGAACGGAAGTTGTTAAACCACCATATACTATAAGCATAACTTCTTCTCCTTCAGAGGCTGTTATTGTTGATGGTAGAAGCTGTGTTTCATTTTCTTGCATGAAATTTGCCGCTGTATTAGCTATGAAATCAAATAGTGGGGGAAGATCGTCTGTTCCGACGTTCATTTCATCCACTCCTGCAGTTTGCTCTAAAATACTTGTTATAATTGGTGGAACATCTCCGTCACCGACGCTAATCATATCTCCGCCAGTACTTGTATCATCTGGTTCTATGATTTTATAGAATGCACCGACTATTGGGTCGATTGAATAGGTGATTGAAGCGTTTGGATTTTGTTCTGAGTAGCTAGCTGTAGCTTCAAGGGCGTATGTTACTGAATCGTCCTGTGCAACTATAGCTTCTCCTACTAATGTTCCAGTCTTTTTGTTTTTCACTGTTGCTGCAATTTCTTCACAGAGCATTCCAGCATCTGTGATTGGAACTGCGTCTTTACATGCTACAGCGTAGAATGGATCGTCTTCAGCAATTGATGCTCGGATTTCTCCGGCCTGAGTTGAATTTTTGAAAACAAGAGTCTCCATTAGTGGAGCAGTTAAATAGGTTGTGTTTGCAGGAAGACCGAGGTCTGTAATATCAAATTCTCCACCTGCAGTGTTGGTCCAATAAACAGCAGTTTCTTCTGGTAAAGGAGTTCCGAATGTATCGGTTCCTGATGTAGTTAATGTAGCTAAATCTCCCACAAATGGATTTTCAGGGATGTTTGTGATGTCTAGTTGAGCACAAACTGGAGTAGCGTCACATGCAGGGATTGTAGTTGCACACTTTGAACCTTCATAAGGTTCTCCTTCAAGTGTGAATAATTCTGCTGTTATTGTGCCTCCACCTGTATAATGTGTGGTTGTTCCATTTATAAACTGATTTTGTACAATTGTTGGAATATCTCCTGCGTCCATGTCGAATATCCCTTCTGAGGCAGTCCATTTAACCTGAACATCTGCTGTATTAATTAATTGTTCATCAGTTGAGGTAAAGGTTGCGTTAAGCATAACTTTACCATTTTCTTCTGACATGCAAGTAGGGTATTGCTTGCTTGTTGTCGTTGCAGTTAATTCTATTGAATCACATTCAAGTTTTTCTGGTGCAGCAATGATTGAGAACTGTCTTTCACAGTCGTCTTCATCTGAATCAACTGTGTCTACAGTAATTACGTTTGTTCCTGGCTTTTTAGCATAGAAATATACAATGTCACCCTGTTCAACTGTTACAGATGAAAATGCATAATCGAGAACGTCTTGATTAAGAAGATCAAGTGGAGCGTATAGATCACCACTGTTTCCTATTAGTTCTGAGTAGTCTGGTTTTATAGTAACTCCATTAAGATTTCCTGGCATTGTTGTTATAACTCCAACGTCTATAAATTCTGGAATATTTGTTCCGTCTCCTGAAGTATCTACATCGAATATTACAGAAGGATCAACTCCATATGGAGAAGTAATTTCTGTAACAGGCATTTCTAGGCTTCCAGGAATGTTGAATGCTGACATCATTCCAAATGTTGCTGGACTCATTGCTCCTGGATTTGCCTCTGGGCTTGGGTCTGGGCCTCCTGGAGGAATATTTAATGGGCTGTCGTTAACCTCGATAAGGTCATCAGGATCAACTATGTCGTTTATATTTATTTGTCCTACTGAAACATTCCAGAATCCTCCTGTTGCAACGTCTCCAATTAGAGATCCTAGTAGATCAGGATTAATGCTGTAATTACCTGTAGAGCCTTCGTTTTCATTTGTTTCAGTAATTAGTCCTACTCCGGTGAATACTGTTCCTGCGATTGGAGTATCCCAGAATGGGATAAATGAAACAGTTGGTTCATATACCATTGTTGAATCATTGTCTGTATATCCATCAGGTTTAACTGAAAAGAAGTATCCGTATCCAGGAGTTACAGAATATTTGATTGGACTTGCAAATACTCCGTCGTCTGTGTCGAGAGCGTCTGCTCGGAACCATGAAAGTGTTCCTTCTGTAATTGTTTGTGGGTGATCAACATTTAATGTTTCACAAACTGCTTTTGGTGTAGGTATTGGAACGGTATCTCTACATAGTGCAGGATTAGCTAATTCTGGATCAATTCCTGTAAGAGAAGCTGATACAGAGCCTGTACCTATATAATATACGTAATCATCTATTCCTGTTGTGATTGTTCCTTGTGACCAGAGTACAGATGCTGGCAATATTTGTTGAAAATCTGGGTCTGCCCAGCTTCCTGAGTCTGTAGATTCGTTTCCAAGCCAGAATTTTCCGTTTGGATCGTTGTCTGCAACCCATTTAACTTGTGTTCCTTCTGGTATTTCGTTGTCGCCGAATTTTAGATTTGTTACTACAATTTTATGTGCTGTTTCTTCTCCGTTGTACAATTTTGAACCTTCTCTTTCTATGTCGAATAAGGTACAAATTTCTGGTGTTGGAGCGACTACTTCAAATTGAAATCTTACAAGTCCAATATATGGTTCTGACGCGTAGTGGTCTCCAATTGAACCTTTTATGTCACCACTTACATTTTTTAATGTCGAAAGCGGCATTCCAACTGATGAGAAGAGTGGAAGAATGTTATCGATTTGGTGTTGTTGATACCACCATTCGTATCCAGCATCGTTTCTCATGTCAATGTATCTTGCTGAGCTTGGAATGTACCTTAGTTCTAGTGGTTGGTTGTTGTATGGATTAATTTGAACATCATCGTAAATCTTGCCTCCTTTAACACCTGCTGCATTGTAGGCGTCATCTGACCAAATAGAGGTTTTCATAGTAGTTGAAGAATCGATTTCTCTCATAGCGATTCCTCCTGCATCAAAGAATTGAGGCTCTTCGATTTTCATTTTTGTATTATGGGAAGTTGTATTCCAGTCTGAATAAAATTGTCCGTTTGCTAGATCAACATTGTCGTTGAAGCAAGGGTCTCCATCGTTATGCATGTAAATATAAAATTGAAGAAGATCTCCATCTTTCACAGTTACAGAATCACCGAATTCTCCCCATGGAATACTTTCTCCTAGTTCGAATTTCGCAACTTTGAAGAAGTTTCTTTCGTCCCTAAATAGGGGAGGATTATTACTTCCATACGGATCCATTCCCCAGCATGTGTCGAGATCGTTAGGATCATCACATGTGTTGATATCAACCTCATCAACATAATTGTTGAAGGTTGGATAACAAAGTCCGTGTTGATAATCATCATGGGTTATCCCACCAACTAAACTTGGTGGATTTGCAGGATCACAAGGTCCTGATTCGTCGTACCACTGTTTCAAGTTGTCTGTAGAACAGAGATTGTTTTCAATGTGTGTCTCTGGCCCGTGGGCTTGAACGGTGTTTACACTCATCGCTAGCACCAATATTGGTATTAGTGTCGCGAGTTTTTTTAGAGAGTTTTTGATGTTCATATTTTTTTGTTAATTTTTATTTTAAATTTTGTATGAATGTTTGTTTTAGCCAGTCGGTGCGCCGTTTCCGCCAGGTTTGCCAGTTGCTGGTGCAGCTCCTCCTCCTGGGGCTCCTGTTACACTTGAAGCAGGATTTGACGTTGGTGCAGCTGGTTTTCCAGGAGTTCCAGTTCCAACCTGTTTTGTCTGTGCTTTTCTTGGTGGGGTTCCTGGAGTTTTTGTTCTTGGTTTTCGTGGTTGACTTGGTTGTTCAGCTGTGAATCCACCTGTTACTGAGACTGAAACGAATTGTTTTGTGAGTTTCACGTCGTAAACTTCTACGGTAGTCTGTTTTCCTGCAATAACCTTTGTTTTTGGTTTTAGAATCTTTACAGTTCCTGATTCTTTTACTGCTGCACTTGCATTACCACATTTTGTGTATGCACCTGAGCGAACTGAAGAATCAGTCATATCTATGATTATCTTGTGTCCAAATTTATTGGTTACTTCAAATGGTACTCCAGAGAACTGTGCTGTACGCATATCTTTTAAGAATGTGTGAAACAATTTCATTGCAGCAATATTTTCTGGTTTTGAAGTATTAATTTTTCCTGGTTGTAGGAATAATTCATGCATCAATCCATATTGTTTATCGCCATTTGTTCCTCCGTATTTTGCAGATTCTACTATTAGTCTGTATGCACCTAATCCAAGCACTTTTAGTGCAAGGGGTGTTTTTAATAGTTCTTGGTATTCTTTTGGTGAAAGCTCTCCTTCCATTGGAACTGGACTTGCTGTTTCAAGCAATGCTCTTGCAAGATCTCTTTCTACTGGGACATCTGACTTTAGGCTATATGCTTCTCCTGTTCCATTAAGGAATCCAGCACCTTGTACTTGTCCTAAGATATCTGCTTGTCCTTCGAATCCATGTGCTATTCCAAGAGATATTTTGCTTTTCCCTTTTACCTTTGCTCTTGTTCCAGAGATTAGTGTCTCTCCTCTTGTTAATGAGAGTGCAGTTATGTTTCTAAAATCATTTGGAGGTTTTGCGCTTAAGTATTTGATTAAGTCTCCATAGATGTCATCCATTAGTTTTTCTGCCATATCGGTTGGCTTTGTTTCAAACTTTACTCCGTTTTCTTGATGTGCTTTGAATTCTGCAATATATTTTGTTTTTGTGTAACGTCTTACTACTTTTAGTCTATCTATTACTTTTCTATTTCTTCTTGCTAGGTCTGCTGGTTTTAGAGCGTCATTACCTTTTGGATTCATGAATTCATGAACTGCAGTTACTAGCTTTTCAAGTTCAGGGAAATCAATTTGTCCTTCATATTTTTTCCAAAGTTGATCTGCTGTTTGGCCATAAATTGACTTTAAATTTCTTATTTTTGGTTTAAGTTTAGCAACTTTGCTTCGCAGTTCCTTAGGAAGCTCTTTAAAACTCATGTCTGGAGAATAAAGTCTAGTGAACCATTCATTAAGCATAAAGCTTACCGCCATGTTCACCTCAATAGGTGACATTTTTGCGTTTAATAAATCGTGTTTTTTACCTTGTTCTCTAATTAATTTTCCAAGTTCTGCAGGATCTTCAATGTATTTTGGTGATGTGAATAACTTGTGGAATTCTTCAACGTCGTAAAGATCCTTTAGAAGTCCAAAAAATACTGCATCATCCTTATATGTTCTTTTCTCATATTCTTTATCAGTTTTTTCTCCTAGGGCTTCTTGCATTCCTTTTATATCGTCTGCAGCACCTACTGCTCCGGCTTTGTCGAAACGCCCATCTAGATCTGTTGGAGCAAATTTTTGAATCATTTGGATCGCTTTTTCGCTATTTGGATCCATTTCACCTTCTTTCCATTCTTTGACGGTTTGAATGTTTAATTGTCCAAGTTCATGAGCGAGTCCTTTATGTTGGTGATAATTCTTTTGTCCTTGTTTTTTTTCAATTGTTTTCCCAGAATGTTCTCTTATCCACATGCTGTTGGTATCTGTTTGTAGTGATTCGGCTTGTCTTATAGTGATCACGTCTCTGATGCTTGAATTTCCGTTTTCCATTGCTCGTGGAAATTCGAAACGTTCTCTAGTGATAACTAGGTCATCGATATTCCCTACGATAAATATTTTTCCTGATCTTTTTTCAAGTACTAGTCCTAATTGGTGTAGCATTGGGTCAATTTGTATTTCTACATCTTTGTCTTCGTCGTTTTCTACATCCATTTCAATTCTGTCTGGATTTTTGTGTTTTATTAGTCTGATTTCAGCTTCTTTTAGCGCTTCATTGTAAGATTCAATTCCAGTTTCAAGTCCTGAAAGATCAATTTCTTTTCTTGAACCTTTAATCAGTGTTCCTAGTCCGCTTGCACTGTCAGGATTGTAGTATACGTCTGGAGTACTTTCTCTAAATCCAGTATCTTCAAGTTCTCCTGATTTAAGAGATGCTAGATATTTTTCACCAATGGCTTTATCTATATTTAGACTTGAGATTTGTCTTAAGAAACGAGCCTCTTCTTTTGGTGTAGGTACAAATACTGTTACTGAACCGATTTGGAATCTAAGTCCTCCAATGAATCCTCCAATTAGCGCACCAAGTGGTCCTCCAATGGACATTCCTGCTGTTGCTCCCACCATGCTGAAACCTATTTCTACAGGTAAAAATGGTGTGGCTTTTATCTTGTCATGAATTTTTCCATTTATGTTTTCTACATATGCATCGAATGTACGGATGACAAACTCTTTACTGAGCATATCTCCGTGTTTAGCCATGTCTGCCTTTAGTAGTTCAAATCCGTCCCAGTCTTGTATTAATTCCCATTTTTTTGCTGGAGTAAGTCTTCCTTTTTTCCACTCAGCCCATAATTTGTCAGATACTCCTGCTTTTTCTAGTTGTGATTTTTCTGCTTTTTCTGTTTTTGCTGTTATAACCGCTCTTTCATAAGAAACGCTTATTCCTCCAGCCATTGCCGGTATTGCTGTCATGTTTCTCCAATCCATTGCTACTCCAAATCCCCATTTAAAATCCACTCCTTTTCCAACATCGTGTGAACCACCTATTCCCATACTTAAACCATATGTGCTTACGCC
>JABJOK010000043.1 GCA_018664365.1 Candidatus Peregrinibacteria bacterium
GACCTTCACGAACATCATCAGCAGTAAGATTTCCATCCTTCTCCTTCAAAAGTTCCTGACTTCTTGCATATGAATTAATAGTACGAGTAAGAGCAGTTTTGAATCCAGTTAAATGCATTCCACCTTCAACCGTATGAATGTTATTTGCAAAAGTATAAATAGTTTCCTGAAAAGAATTATTGTACTGAAGAGCAACTTCAACAACTCCCTCATCAACCTCTTTTTCAATATAAACAACTCCTCCAACCGAGTCTTTATTCTTATTTAAATGTTGAACATAAGACTTTATTCCTCCTTCAAAATAAAACCGATATTTTCTACCAGTAGATTTTTCAAGCAAAGAAATCTCAACTCCCTTAGTTAAATAGGCCTGTTGACGTAATCTATTTGCAATTGTTTGAAAATCAAATTCAGTTGTATCAAATATTTTGTCATCAGGATAAAAGGTGATCAACGTTCCGCGCTTTTTAGTATCCCCCACTACTTTAAGGGCACCTCCTGCGTCTCCCCGCTTATATTCCTGCATATGAATCTTTCCATCTCTATAAACCTCAGCAATAACTTTTTCAGAAAGAGCGTTCACAACAGACACACCCACACCATGCAAACCTCCAGAAACTTTATATCCTCCATCACCAAATTTACCTCCAGCGTGAAGAACTGTCATAACAGTTTCAAGAGCAGATTTCCCAGTTTTCTTATGCTTATCAACTGGAATACCACGTCCATTATCCTCAATACTACAAGAACCATCTTCATTCAAAATAACTTGAATAGAATCACAGTAACCAGCCATCGCTTCATCAATAGAATTATCAACAATTTCCCAAATCAAATGGTGTAACCCTGAAACATCTGTTGATCCGATGTACATTCCAGGACGTTTTCGAACAGCAGAAAGCCCTTCTAAAACTTGAATCTGATCCGCACCATAACTCTGAGTACCTTCATCAGCCATATATTAAAATAGAGTTAGAAATAAACCACGAATGGAATTTATCACAAGACTGAGAGAATATAAAGAGAAATCTTCTACCTCACAAGCCCTCCATCTGAATCAAAATCTGCCTCTGCCTGAATAATACTTTTTACCTCATCAAGAGTATATTGATCTTCAAATACAGAAGGCCTTCCACCCACTGAAATAAAGACATTAGAAGCTTTTTCCTCGGTCATCACATAATCAAATGTAACTAAGATATCAGCATACGTCTCAAGAGTGACCTGTTCGATTCTATAAATTGCCTCTTCACTATTCACAACAGAAACGTCCTCAAGCTCAGCAATAAAGCCAGCATCGACAACTAAATCTCTAATATAAAGTCGTGCATGTCTCTCTGCAATTGATTCAATTGTTTGCTCCTCTTCTAGAACTATTGCTTCATCAAGTTCAGAGAATTGTTCATGAATAAGTGGCAATAAATTATGGAGCTTAACAGAACGATCAGAAATCAAGTCATCATAAACAAACACATCCTTAACAGAGATTTTATCTCTATCATATAGAGCTTCAAATGGATAACCTCCAACAACACCATTCACCTTTACATATCTTTGAGAAACATCCTCTATCCCTCCAATATCATAATCACGTATTTCCGCCGCCTCCAAAATTGAAGACACTTCCTTACGAACATCCTCTACTGTAATTTCTGTGAATGATTCACCAAGAACGTCCTCTTGGAAATCAATTACACTCCATATCAAATCCCTATCTTCAAGATAAGACTGATATTTTTCTTCATGATTTGCTCCATAAATTTTGAGCATATGATATTCAGAGCTATTTAAATACCCCCAGAAGTCACCAATGTCATCAAGTTTAGACTCGAATAAATCAAGTACTGCAGCATTAGACTCTCCAGGCATCAAATCTTTAATGTCTTGATTTAATCTTGAAAGAATTTTCTTTGCTTCATCAACAGAGATATCTTCCTCAAAGAAGAATTTCATCAGACGTTTCATGAAATCAAATTTTGCATCAATCATTGCTTGCCGAAGCTCATCCTTTAATCGCCCTTCCTCAAAAAGATCCATAAGCTCGCGTTCAATAACTCCTTTAATTTCAAAATAGAAGTCCTTATAAAACACTGGGTATCTCAGGAAAAGATTATCAAAAAGTTGATTCTGGTAAGTAATGTAGTCTTTATAAAGAGCATAGTCCTCATAGTCACCAAGGGTCTCATCGAATTCATTATAGTAATTACTCAAAGCCTCTTCGGCAATTGCATCGTTTTCGTTTAAAGAAGCGTAAACATCACGCCACAAAAGATTTACGACCTTGTATTTGTCCGGCTGCGTAAGAACAAGCTCATTAAAAATAAAATACTGCTTATCCCCCGGATCAAAAATAGACAACCTATTTATATATGAATCAATAGTTCTAATGTATTCCTCACTCTGTTTCACAGAAATAGGCAAAGAAGCCAAATTGTCCTTAAATTCCTGCCAACTCTTTTTGCTAGACTCCAAATCCCCTTCATTAGCATAATAAATAGCATCATCAAGGTAAGCAAAAAGGTGATCAAAAATTATTGAGTTCTTTTTTTCTGGGACAAAAGTTAAATTCTCTTCAGACCAAAAAATAAACTCAGCAAATTTTCCATCATTTACAGACTGCCCATAATGAATAATCTCTGAAACTAGAGACTGCTTCTCATCATCCAAAAAATTCTGATCACGATTCTCATTTGTAGTAACCCACATCGAATCCTTTACAGAGGTTGGAATTACAGAGTACTTAAACTCTTTAACTAGCTTAGTGGTTAAAAGAGTACTCAGCTTCTCAGTAACTTTACTCATTGTTAAAACAACCTGGGTATCACGCGGAACAAGCAATTTATTAATAAAAATATCACTGTACTGATCAGTATAATCTGTGACCTCAAGTCCACTATCCAAAAACCCAACATAAACATCACCATCAAAAACATCCAAAATCGCCTTTTCCCCATCATACTCAATACTGAATTGAGCCTTATCTGGAATTAGAACCGTTTTTCCAACTAGAATATTAACCTTGGCATCGCTAATTAAAAAATTCCCCCATAGGTCTCCTTCGTCGAAGACAAAAATATATTCATCATCAGAAACTGACTGAACTGCTGCAATATTAGAGCCTTCATCAAATCTAATGACTCCATTGTTTGGGATCTCATTACTTTCTGTATAGATAAATTCCGTAAATTCTTCATTTAAGATATCACTCCCGATTGCCATCTGGTTTTCAATGAAGAAATTTCCGACAACAGCAAGAATAGAGATTGTCATAAACACGCCTGCCTTAACCAAATTACCAGCTACAAAAATGTTTGAATCCAGGGTCTCTGGTGCGGGTGAAGCTTGTTTTTTAGAAGATGATTTTTCCAGTTTTTTATGAGCGTCTGGTTTCGCATCAACGGGTTCATTTTTATTAGTCTGAGCTTTTACTTCCGCCTTCGCTGCAGATTTTACAGAAGGCTCCTCCTTGACACTCTCAATTTTTGGCTCCACTAAAGCGCCTAGGACATTTTTATCAACAGGCAAATCGGCCGTTTTCTCGGCATTTTTGGTTGAATCCCCTTTCTTCTTGTCTTTTTTCTTAAAAAACCACATATAATTCATCTAAATAATCTATAAATTATAGCATGAAAAAGCCAAAAACTCAATGTAGCAGGACCACAAGGAAGAATTATCGCAAAGTGTATTTCTAATACTTTTTAAGTCTCCCGCAAGTAGTGACGACGTCGTCGATCCACAAATGAATCTCTAAATACGTCAAGAGGAGCGAAGAAAAATGCACATAGGAAAACCGCTCTCTAGAAACTACTGATGAAAACAAATATGAGGGCGGTCTTCCGGTTAGGTGTTATTGGTTGTGGCGCCACGCAAGTACGACAAGCGGCACCAAGGCAAGCAGCTGCAGCATCCCCGCTCCGATGAACAGGGCTTCATACCCTCCGAAAAAGGTGAAGATCCAGCCTCCAATGAGTGGAGTCAATCCTCTACAGAAGTTGTAGCCCACCGAATAGGTCGCGAACTCAGTAGCGACGTTCTCCTCATCAGTCAGAGACATGAACAAGGTGAAAATCGCAACAAAGAGCGCCCCATCGGCAATGCCTGTGAGCGGAATCACAAGGTACATAACCAGGTCCTGCTTCCACAGTCCCAAGCTTCCCATGAGTCCGATGCTCAGGTACAACCCTGCCGCCAGCAGCACCGCAATAATCGCCGCAAAAACGGGAGCTTTTCTCGCCCGTTTCTTGATGACAAATCCCCCCACAATCGCTAGCAACAAGGAAGCGCTCACAATTAGAGCATACTCCATCGCGCTGTACTGCAGGTGGTAAGTCATCCAGTTGTAGGAAAGTAGTCCAGTCGCTCCAGCAGCTCCCACCGCCAGAAACGAAAAGATCAGCCCCCATCGCTTTCTCGAACTTGTGAACACTCGGATCATCGCCTTCCAGCTAAATCCCCGACTGCTCACTTCGGTGAGGTTTTCAGTTCCACGCATTCGCAAAGCAACAATCGTAACGATCAATGCTGTTGCCGCGAGCGAGAAACAGGTCAGCCTCCACGAAACATCCAGTCCGAAAAGCAACGGTGCGTAGCCAATCAAGAACCCCAAGTAGAGTCCGAAGTTCATGACGGACTGAACTCGGGAGCGCTTTTGTGCGTCAACAGACGTCAGAGCCAATCCGTCGACCCCTACGTCCATCAACGCCAACCCCACGCTGATAACTCCAGCCAAGCCGAGAATCATCCAGCCCTCCCCGAAAGGAAGAGCAATGAGCGATCCGGCTGTGACCAAAGCCCCAACAGAGGCCCACGCTTTGTAGTGGTTTCCGAAAAGCTTGAATCCTCGGCCCCAATCGACCAGTGGACCGAAAACAAGCTTCAAAGTCCAAGGCAAGGAAACCGCACTGCCAAGAACCGCGAACTCGGGGACTTCCAATCCCACCTTTTGAAGTTGGATGAGGAACATGCCGGCCACGAAGGCCTGCACAAGCCCCTCAACGAAGTAGACCAACGCAAAGAGACGGAACTCCACCACGTCTTTCAACGCTGAGACCAGACGATCCCAAGCAAGAGTCAGACGAAACAGCGTAACCGCCACCTTTATCCGCGCGGCACTCGCCGCGCTCGCAAGCCGGCGTTCCATACCGCACCTCCTCTCCTCGCATACTCTTAGCAGCGAGGAATCAATTGTTATTCAACAGGTCCCTAGAGAGCGGACCCGCCTGTTCTCTTCTATCAGAGCAGGCCTAAAGCTACTTCCCAGGCCAGAATCCAAAGACTCCAGCAGGTACTTGTGCTCAAAACCATCTAACAGACAGGTCCCTCCCTACGACCACTAAATTTCAAGGATCACCCTTATAAACAAAACTTATAAGAAGGGAAAAAGCTTATCTCAACAACACGAAAAAAGCTATTCACATTTGCGAAGTTTTAGGTTGATGTTATGATTTCGCACTATATGCAAAACTTCGCATAAGGGTTCAAATAATCCTAACAACTCTATATATGGCTCCAGATCAAAACGACTCAATTGAAACAACTGGTCTTGACGACTTACTTGCAATGCTTGAAGCAGGAAATCCTGAAGCAACAGATATAATGACTGCAGGAGAAGCAGGGAAAGAATCCGGAGAAGGAGATGTCGACAAAGTTCAAACCTTAAGTGCCAGAAGGCTTAGAGAACAAGAAAGAATGGCAAGTGTATCTGCAGGTCTACAAAACACACCTAGAGAAGAACAAACACCCGGCTTTCTTGGAATAGAAGATGTAGTAGCCTTTAAACGCCTTCCAAAAGGATCAAAAATAATAGAGATAACAGTGCCAACTAGTACAATAGATGCACTACACAAAGCTTTAGAGAGATTGAATTTAACTAGGCATCTGAAAAAAACTGAAGCTCCAATAAAAAGCCCAACAGACCCAACTCCAGAGACATCGGACCTAACTACTGAACAATTCTTAGTAACATCAGATCAAAATGCACTTGAACTATTAAGCATTTTTCAAAGAAGAAATGAACCAGCACACATCACTTTATACAACGCCCCTGACGTCCCTGTTCTAAGAATCAACGAACACTTACTACCTATTCACGCACACATAGCAGCACCACGAAGTCCAAAAGACCCTAGGAAAGATATATTTAAAACTCTGGATGTTGTTAGACCAAGTGGAGAAACTACAACAATTACACAAGCTTCACACACAACGACTCCAAAAAGATTTCCTGCAATACATGCAACAGTGCCGTCAGTAATGAATACTCAAGCGCGTCCTGAAATCCCAAACAATAGAAGTTGTACATTTTTAATCATAGACATAAATAAGCTAGCGGGTGATGAAAAAAGTGTTCAAGCAATTGCTGAAGTAACATCACGACTATCAAGATCCAAAGATTTTCAATTTACAACTGACCAAGACGGAAACCTAGTAATCATTGCTCTAGCTGAAAGAGCTGGTGGCGTTCTCGGGGGAAGATGGGCTAAATCAATAGAAGAAGCCACCAACGGAACTGCAAACATGTACCTAGGTTTTGGAACAATAAAACAAGAAGAGGGAGCAACTGTAATTGAACAATATCCAACAAAAGAAAGAAGAGAAACATGGCAATCAATGCCACCGACTATCTACACAGATACAAAACAAGCAGAAAACTTAGGGTCCGGGCGAAACGCAAGCCTATACCAATTAGAGTTTGGACCAACAGACCAAGAAGGTTTATCCATAGTTAGCAAAGTCGAAAGGGGCGCGAAAAAAGAAGCTTTAAATGTTATAGGAAGAGACGAAATAATAGCAAGAATTCTCAAGATTCTATCAAGTGAACATCCAGCTAGAGCCTTAGTGTTCAATGGAGTCGCCGGTGTAGGAAAAACAACAATACTAGAAGAAATAGAAAGACTAATTCCGAGTACTGTATTAATAAGAATGGACTCAACAGGAGAAGGTCTTCCAGGTGAAGGTATTATCCAGTTTTCAGAAGAATTGGCAACAGTTATGGTCGATCGCCTAAGTCCACAAATGCAAGAACAATACGCTAAAGTCTTGGAACATCTCTACGAATTCACAAATAAACCTGTGCATGAAAAATTGGATGTAGCCAGTTCAAGAACAGAAACTTCACTACTAAAAAATACATGTCTTGAAGCACTGAAAATTCTTGAAATTGCACAAGGAGCATTCCCCCTAATCATTGACGACACGCATCACATAGATAGAGCTTCTGATGATTCACTGATGGAGATGGCCTACGAGTTTAATACTGAATCAGATTCAAAAGTAGTAGTGTCTCAAAGACACGAAGAACGCTTCAGAGCAGAAGCACAGAGAACATTTGTGAAAAAAGTTAACGCACTCAGATCTCGCAACACAGGCCTCGGAGAAGATGGCGAAGAAAGAGAAAATGTTGAAACAATTTTAGTAGAAATACTAGACTTCACCAACCCTGAAATTGCAAAACCATACGCAAAAAGATTTGTACCAAAAGAACTACTTACAGATGCCTCAACCGGCAAACCACGAGAAATTGGAGACTGGATTTTAGAATTGGCCAAAGGCACAGGAATGCCAATAACCATGGATGATAGACTAATACAGCTTGCTAGTAATCCGAGGAATTTTATACCAGGAGAAGATGAAATTGGTGCCAGTCCAGAAGTAATAGCAGAAATACTAGTAGAAGCCAAAAAACATTCAGACCTTGGAGTCCTTCTTGCACGTAGAATAGAAAAACTCGATCCAAACAATGCTCTAGCCTTTCAACTACTCGCAATACCACAGAGAACCATAAAGTCAGGAGATCTTAGAGACTTGGTTGAATATGCACGAAGAAGACAAATCGGAAAAGGAGAAGAACCTGAAGCGTATTCAATAAAAGATATGGTCCAACAAGATTACATTGTCACAGCAGATGGAACCCCAGCTGATGAAGTAAAAGGAAAAACTC
>JABJOK010000059.1 GCA_018664365.1 Candidatus Peregrinibacteria bacterium
ATGAGAACATTGCACTGTGCAAACCGGTTGTTGATAAAGTTCATCCATTTGGAATCTCTGTTGAGGTAGAGGATGGAGAAATTGGAAATGCTGATGCGTTAGCTGATCCAGATGTTGAGAACACTATTTCTCAGTACTATTCAAAACCTGAGGATTGTAAAAGACTTGTTGAGGAGACTGGAGCTGATGCGATTGCTTTCTTTGTAGGAAATGGACATGGTAATTATCTTAAAGAACCAATTATTGGATATGATCGTATTAAAGAAATTTGTGATGCAGTACGTCCTCTTGGTTGTTATGGAGTTATGCATGGCGGAAGTGGACTGACTCCTGCAGATTTTAATAGATGTGTAGAATCTGGAGCTCGTAAGTTTAACTATGCTACTGCAATTTCTGATGTTTGGTTTAAATATTTCCCAGAAGATCTTCTAGCTCGTATGGATGCACGTGGTGAGGAGCAAGGTAAGCCTCGTAGAAAGGTTCTAGACCAGTTTGAGGAGGAATGGGATAAGTTAGACTTCACAGAGGGTGAGAAGGCAATGGCAGAGCACGTGGGAATGATGATGCGTGATGCCTTCTTGTGTAGCGGAAAAGCTGATTTGTATAAATAATTAACTTATAAATTTATAATGGCTAAGATAAAAGTTGCTATTAATGGCTATGGACGGATTGGAAGAGATCTTCATCGTCAAATTCTTGAGACTGATGATGTCGAGGTTGTGGTTATAAATAGTCGTGCCGAGGCGGATTCACATGCTTATCTTCTTAAGTATGATTCTCTTTATGGGAAATGTGATGCAGATATTGAGGTAGAGGGAAAGAATTTAAAAATAAATGGAAAGACTGTTTATGTTTATCAGATCAAGGAGCCAGAAGATATTGATTGGGGTAAGCACGAGGTAGATGTTGTGATTGAGTGTACAGGTAGGTTTACTACTAAGGCTGATGCGGAACGTCATATCAAGGCTGGTGCAAAAAAAGTTTTGATTACAGCTCCATGTAAGGATAAAGATGTTCACAATATTGTGATAGGAGTGAATCACAAAGAGTGCCCAGCAGGGGAATGTACTGTTGTTTCAAATGCTTCTTGTACTACGAATTGTTTAGCTCCTGTTATGAAAATTTTGAACGATGAGTTTACTGTTGAAGCTTGCTTTGTTACTACCATTCATGCATTTACGTATACCCAAAACCTTCTTGATAATTCGAACCCTGAAGACTTTAGAAGGGCTCGTGCTACAACTGAGTCGATTATCCCTACTTCAACTGGTGCGATGAAGGCGATTGGTCGAGTTATTCCTGAGCTTGAAGGAAAGCTGGATGGAATGGCTTTTCGTGTGCCGATTCCTACGGTGTCTTGTGTTGATATTGTGGCAAAACTTGGTAAGGACGTGAGTGTTGAAGATCTTAATAATATTTTTAAAAAATATGAGGAAGGAGATATGAAGGGAGTTCTTGGGACTACCGATGAGCCGCTTGTTTCTGTTGATTTCAGAGGAGATTCTCGTTCTAGTATTGTTGATCTTCAAAGCACAAAGGTGCTTCCAGGAGGATATGTAAAAATTATCGCCTGGTACGATAATGAATGGGGATATGTAAGCCGTATTTTAGACTTAATCCATTGGTTTGTATGAAAACATTCTGCGAATATTTAAAATCAGTTGGTGTAGATGATGAGCTCTTTGCTATTTTGGGAAGTTTGAAAGATGCGACGAAGAGAATTGCAGATCACATTGTGACTGCTGATCGTGGAAAAGCTGGTTCAATGAATATTTTTGGTGAAGAGCAGCTCGAACTAGATGTTCTTTCTGACAAAATAATCCAAGAAGAGTGTGGAGAAAATCCCTACGTTGGACTTTTGGCCTCAGAGGAGTTGCCTGATGAAATTAAAATTTCGGATGGAGAGTATGGTGTTTGTTATGACCCACTTGATGGGTCGTCTTTGGTGGATGTTAATCTTGCCGTTGGAAGTATTTTTGGAATTTATAAAACGGGATCATTTATTGGTGTAAAGGGAACAGACATGATTGCTGCTATGGCTTCTGTATACGGACCAAGGACAACAATTACTTTGACTATTGGAGATGGAGTAGCTGAATTTGTGCGCTGTGAGGATGGAGATTTTAAACTGCAAAACGATTCTATAAAAGTTGGTGAGGGCAAGATGTTTGCTCCTGGTAATCTTAGGGCGTGTGCCTATAGAGATGATTACATGAAACTTACTGAATATTGGATAAGGGAAGAGTATGTACTTAGATATTCGGGAGGAATGGTTCCAGATGTGAATCAAATTTTGCTTAAGGGAAAAGGGATTTTCTCTTATCCTGGATATGAAAAGGCTCCAGATGGAAAACTTCGTCTTCTTTTTGAATGTGCACCTCTTAGTTTCATAATGGAGCAGGCAGGGGGAGCATCTACGGATGGAAAAGTTAGAATTCTTGAAAAAGAAGTGGAGTCTTTGGATCAAAGAACACCTATTTATATTGGAAGTAAGGAAGAGGTTAATAGGTGTGAAGAGTATCTGGCTTGACTTTAGCGCTGATTAATCATTACTATTCGTACTCGCTAAATAATTTTCAAAATGGCTGCGAGTAATTTGACTGACAAAAAGGAAGAAATAGAGGCATTGGTTGCACTCATCAAGAAGGGTGATCACGATGCTTTTGCAGCGCTCTATGATATTTTCATAGATCAGATCTTTAGATATGTCTATTATCGTGTTAGACAAGAGGACGCAGAGGATATAGTTGAAACGGCTTTTTTGAAAGTTTGGGAGAATATTGGGAAATATAATAAACAAAAGAATAAATCGTTTTCAGCTTGGATATTTAGAATCACCCATAATTTGGTAGTAGATTACTATAGAGCATCTAAGGATCGTGAGTTTGATGAATTGAAGATTGATATTCCTACCTACGAAAGAGAGCATAGTCCAATCAAAAACACTACTAGGTCGCTTGATAATGAAATATTAAGGAGTGCTATTTCAAAATTGAAAAAAAATTATCGTGATGTGATTATTTATAAATTTGTAAATGAGCTGGATAATGCGGAAATTGCAGATATTATGAGCAAAAGTGAGGGGAGTCTTAGAATCCTTCAATTTAGAGCTCTGAAGTCGCTCAAACAGATTATGAGAGATATGGGGATGAATCATGCTGATTTTGATGTAACAAAAAAGGAAAAATAACGTTTGAATTTTTGTATGAAACAAGAACAAATAGATCCAGAGATGGAAAAACTAGGAGAACTGATAAGGCAGGTCAAGAAACCTGCTCTTTCTGATGAGAGAAAGAATTTGTTAAAAAGTCAGATAATTAAAAACGCCCCTAAGCCTTTATTTGTTTATTTGAAGGATATTGTTGCGAGTGTTGTTTTAAGTCCTGAGCGAAAAGCTATGCTTAAGGAAAGGATTTTAACTGCTGTTGAAGGTCATTCGCAGAAAAGTTTTTTCTGGAGCAATTTTTTTATGTTTCAAAAGAAATTTGTTAGTTCGATGCTTGTTTTTGCTATCGGGCTAGGGTTCTTTTCTTTTACTAGCGCCGATGTAGGCGTTGTCCATGCTGATACTTTTACTACACTTTCTGATTTTAATGGAGATGTGGTGGTTGAGCGTGATGGAAAAAACATTGAGCTTGAAAGAGGTATGAGAATTTTTGAAAAAGATACAGTTCGTACTGGTGAGAATGGTTTTGCGAGTATTGCTTTTTTTGATGATAGCGTGAGTCGTTTGTCATCTGAGACTGAGGTTTCGGTAGATCAATTAGTTCGTCCTGATGATAGTTATTCTAAGAGTTATGTAGAGATTTCTTTGGAATCGGGAGAGATGTGGTCAAGAGTTGTTAATTTAGTTGAGGACAATTCAGCGTTTGTTGTTAGGGCTGATGATGCTAAGACAGTTGCTAAGAAGGCGGCATTTAATGTTCTAGTTGAGCCGGATGTTGTTGAAGTAGAGGTGTTTAATCATGAAGTTAAGTTTGAATCACCTATGGTTCGAGAAACTGTAGTTAGTGGTAGAAAAGTTGAATCAACTGATAGTAAGGTTGTAGTTCGAGATTTGGACGAGGGAGATAGAGACGTGGCTTGGATTAAGGAGAATCTTGATAATGATAAGGTTTATTTAACTGAAGTTGAAGAAAGGTTATTAGCAGCAAAGATGGAGAGTGTGGGGGTTGATGTGAATGATGACTTTGACTATAAGGCCTCTTTAACAGAGGAGGCTATTGTGTTTTTGACTCTGGGAGATGTTAAGAAGAAAAAGAAGGAACTTGATTTAGCTGAGAAAGCTTTTGTTTCTGCTGAGGTTAGGTTGAATGATCCTAATGTTACTGAAGATGAACGAGTTGAGGCGGAGGCGGTTATTGTATCTTTTAAAAGTACAGTTCAGGAGTTTGATGATTTTGTGAACGAGGTTCGAACAACTGATGTTGATTATGCTGATGAGCTTGAGAATTATGTTGATGATAAAATTTCTAATCAAAAGAAGAATTTGAGTTTGGCACTTCCTGATGATGCTTCATATTTTGCAAAATCAGTTATTGGAGAGATTGAGATTGATTCTGTGGATGATGAAGAAGAGTTAATTGAAAAAAGAACTGAGCAGGGTCTTAGTAAAATTGCAGAGGCTGAGGATATGGTTGATCAGGGTGGAGATATTGAGATGGCAAAAGATGTTTTAGAGGAAGGAAAGGGAGAAGTTGAGATTGCTGCAGAATTAGTTGAAAATATTGGAGCTGTTTCTGAAAAAGAGGTTATTCGTGAATTTGAACAGGAGGTTGAAAAGAATTTAGATCGGGCAGATTCAGTTCAAGATAAAGTTGATGTTATTGAAGGGGTAGTTAATCCTGTGGTAATACCAACAGTTAAAAGGCAGTCTCCGGAAGTGAAAGTTGATGAAGCTTATGGAGTTGCAGTTGAAGGAAACAGACCTCTTGATCCTCTTTTGTACTAGAAGTATACGTTGATTAGTCCGAGTACTGTTCCTAGGGCTGTCATTATTCCACCTACAATCCAAAACCTCATTACTACTGTGAATTCAGCCCATCCAATTTTTTCGAAGTGGTGGTGAATTGGAGCAATCTTAAAAACCTTTCTTTTGAAGAACTTTTTTGAAGTTAGCTGAATGATCACAGAAAGAGCTTCAATTACGAATATGAATCCAATTATAGGTAGTATCAGTGTTTGTTGTGTAAGCATCGCTATGACTCCCAGGGTTGCCCCTAGTGCCATTGAACCAGTGTCTCCCATGTAGAACTTTGCGGGAGGAACGTTGAACCATAGGAAGGCTGTTTGAGCACCTGCGATCACTGCACACAGCGTTGCGAGTACTAATAGTCCTTTTGTGAAGGCTATTATTCCAAAGGCGCCAAAGGCCATTATAAGAAGTCCACTTGCGAGACCATCTAGTCCATCTGTGAAGTTTACTGCGTTCGCCGTTGCTATAATTATGAAGATGAATATTAGAAAGTATCCAATTGGTCCCACGTATATACTTTCTATTCCTGGGATTGGAATACTTATTGAGTCAAATCCCAGTTTTGCTGTAAACCACCATGCTCCTACTGCACTGAAAATTGTAAGCCAAAGTAATTTTAGTTTTGCGCTTAATCCCTTTGTTTTTCCAATTCCTTTTACGTTTAAATAATCATCGACTGCACCAAGTAGTCCACAGGTTACGAGTGTGAATAGAGGAATCCATGTTTCATTTCTGTTGAAAAGTGAATGTTTGAAGTATCCCAGTTTTTGCATGATTATAGATATCACAACAACAAGGATTACTGTTCCCCAAATTAATAGTCCGCCCATTGTAGGAGTCCCACTTTTTTTTGCGTGAAGTTCTGCGAATAAACTAGCTTTTTCTCCGCTTATAGCGTTTTCTCTTATCTGTTTGCCTATCTTGAATTTTATTAATTGGTTGGTGAACCATGGAGTGAGTGCAAGTGCGATTACAAATGCTAAAACTCCTGAGCTTAGTATCAGGAATAGATCTGCAATGATTGTGGGATTATCAGGAAACATAGATTTTATTTACCAAGTATATGCGCGAAAGACCCAGTCGATTAGAATTTTGCTTTCTCTGAAACGATCGGGGCTATTTAGAACGACAGTTACTATTTGATTTTCGGTATCGTTTTCGGCGACTGTAGATAGGCATAGTCCTGCGCCGTCTGTTCTACCAGTTTTTAAGCCTTTTATATTTAAGTAACTGTCTAAAAGTTGGTTAGTTGAAGTTAAGTTATGAATTAGTTGTCCATCAGTTGATTTTACTTCGAGCTCTTTCATTTTTGCTGAGTGCCTGATGAATTTGTGATCATATACTTTAATTGCTAGCTTTGAAATATCGTAGGCAGATGAGTAGTTGTTTGGATCATCTAATCCAACTGGATTTGCAAAATGCGTATTAACAAGCCCAAGACTTAGGGCTTTTTTATTCATTTTTTCGACAAATGCATCAACATTGCCGGCGTTGTGTTCTGCAAGTGCAATGGCTGCGTCGTTTGCAGAGTTTATTATCATTCCATAGATAAGATTTTCTAATGCTATTTCTTCTCCAGTACGTAAATACATTGAGGATCCTTCAGTGCTAGCAGCATTTTCACTGATAACTACTATATCGTCTGGTTCTTCCTCTTCTAAAATCACCAATGCCGTCATTAATTTTGTAATGCTGGCAATCTGACGTCTTTCATGAGCATTTTTTTCGTGAAGAATGCTTCCTGATTCCATGTCTACGGCAATTACAGAAGAAGCTTCAATTACTGGCTCAATGAAATGCGGATCTTTTATAGGAGCAGCTTGAGATTCAATAATATTGGAGAGATTGATGCTTGCTTCCTTAACAGCGCTACTGTTATCAATAGGTGTTTCAAGACTGGATGCAATATATAAACTTAGTAAACTAGTTAACATTTATTTCTGATGAGGTTAGGTTTCTGTGAGCTCCTTTTTTAAGATTAGAAAGCGTTATTTTGCCTATACGCAATCTTGTTAAGTATTTCACAGGACACTTAACTTGAGCAAACATTTTTCTTATTTGCCTGTTGCGTCCTTCATGGATTTTAATTGTAAGGGTAGTTTCAGTTTCAGAGCTTTTTTTGATCGTTATTTCTGATGGATATGTTTTTTTCCCATCGAGCATGATACCTTTTTCTAGTTTTCGTTTCCTGAGCATGGAAAGGGGCCCTTTTATTGTTACTTCATATTCTTTTTCACATTCAAAACTTGGATGAGTCAATTTATAGATAAAATCACCGTCATTGCTTAGTAGGAGTAGTCCTTCGGTCTCTTTGTCTAGTCGTCCTACGGGTTTTAGATTTTTAATTTTTGGGACAAGGTCCATAACTGTTTGACGATTTTTTTCATCTTTTCTTGTTGTTATGTATCCCTTTGGTTTGTTTAGAGCTAGGTATATTTTCTTATTGTCTTGTTTTACCTTTTTTCCATTTATAGAGATCGTGTCTTTGTCTGGATCTATTTTTTCACCAATCTTTGCTGGGTTTTTATTTATAAAAACTTCGCCCTGTTTTATTAGTTCATCGACTTTGCGCCGTGAATACTTTGTGTTTTCTGAAATGAATTTATTCAATCGTAGTTGCATTTGTATTGGTTGTTGGAACTGGTGATGTTTCTTCTATTGATTCACTTGTTTCGGTATCTTCGTCTTCTTCTAATGATTGTGCTTGAAACAATGGAAGAGGTAGGTCGTAGAAGGCGTCTTCCAAGTATTTATTTGAGTAAACATAATCTTCTCCGAGTTCAACGAGGATGTCTGCTTCTACCATAAATTGTTTGTATTCTGCAGGAATTTCGGTTGTTGCTTTTCCAGGAATGATTTGTTGTAGGAAATCTAAAGTAACTGGTTTCCCTTCAATTGGGTCACCGTTTTCATCGTATTTTTGTTCGTAATAGTATGTTGTTTCTTCGATGTTTTGATCATCTGCGTTTCCGAATCTGTTTATGTCAAAACAGAATCTTCTAAGAATTTGTTTAGTTTCTGCCGCAACTCCTATTTGGGCAGTACCATTTAATAGATGTATGGTAGGGCTTTCTTTTGCAATTAGAGGATGATTGAAATTCAGGTTGGCATATAGGTGTATGAATTTTTCACCTCCAGCTGGTATCAATACAAACATACCGTTGTAGTATTCTCTTGCTGGTGGATAGACCAGTCCTCCGCATAGTCCTGGATCATCGTGGATCAGTCTGTGCATTATGTCCTCTTCTGAGAACTTATCTGCCATTCCTCCCAAAGAAAGGATTTCCTTTACTGAGATGTTCGTTTCTATATTGGACTTAAGTGCGTTTAGTAGTCCTTTGACTTTTTCTGTACTGAGGACCGTCTCAGTTTTTAAAGCTTTTTCCTTGATTGCATAAATTAGCTGCTGTTGTCTTTCTGCTCGATCAAAGTCTGATGTTGTTTTTCTGCTTCTTGCATATTTAAGAGCTGTTGCTCCATCGAGATGGTGAAGACCTTCAGAAATGTAGAATGGTTCGAATTCAATTGTTCCATCTTTTGGATAGTATGGATCATAAATAGCTTCGTCTACATATATATCTATTCCTCCAAGTGCATCAATTAGATCAGTGAAGCCATTGAAGTCGATTTTTACCCAGTAGTGTATGGGTATTCCCGTTATTCCTTCTACTTTAGTTTTCATATGATCAATTCCTTTTTCTGAGCTTTCGTAGTACATCTTTGCTCTCCAGTAGGTTTCATTGATACGTGAATCACCAATTTTTGCATCTTCCACATATAGATCACGTGGAATTGATAGCATTGATACTAGATTATTTTCAGGGTCTAGGCTGGCAACTATGATGGTATCAGTAAGGTCTGCTCCATCATGGTCTCCTCCTCCTGTTCCTAGAACCATGAAATTTGTATGACCGTATGCGTCCTGCTGTAGTTCTTCTCCAGCTGCCTTTAATAAAATTGTAACACCAATGTCACTAACGGCCTTTCCAATGCCAACGAATAGAGCAATGATTATGAAAACAGCTGCAATTATTGGAATGCTAAAACTGATTCGCAGTTTTGTTTTTCCTTCTGCACAAGTTTCTGGGACTGGTTTATTCAGCCTCTTACTGATTTTTTTTCTTTTGAAGTTCATTTAAGACTGATCGTTTAAAATCAGGATGGTGTGAATGGTGCCGGAATCATCTAGCTCTACGCTAATTCCCATTTTTTCCCAGCTCGAAGAGATTACTACATTTTCCTCTAATATTGAAGAGAGAATTGATCCCCATGTGCTATATGTTCGTCCTACTGCCTGTGAGCTTCCAGCGATACTATAAACCGACAATACGTCTTGAAATACACCATTGTCTAAAGTGGCTCCTTCGTTTATGACTCTATCGTTAAGCTCTTCTGCTGCGTTTTCAACGGACGAATCTACTGAGATTTCAGATACGCCGTTTTCTGCGCGGAGCTCGTTGATTTCATCTTCTAATTCATTTTTATAATCATCTAAATCAGCTGCAACGATTTCGCTTGTTGAAAATTCTTCTGTGACTATTAGGTACCCATCATTTTTTGATATTCCAATCCCCACTTTTTCCCAGTCATCATTCAGTATGTTTGAACGATGAGTTGCACTACGCATTAAGCCTTCATGTGCGAACTCTATTGAGGTGTCTTGTGCAATATTCTCTGAAACATTTGTCGTTATTCCTGCTTCAATTCTGCGATCGGATGGAGTTTCTCCTTCTAAATTGAAATGGCTGAAGTAGTCGTTTTCTACCATGTCGTTTGAGTGTGCTTGAGCAAGATCATTTAGAGAGTTGTCTGTATCTACTGTTGAAAGTCCGTGATCTTCTCTGCTTTCATTAATAAGTTCCAATAATTCTTCTCGTGCAGATGATAGATTCACAGAGCCTTTGTAGAAGCTTCTTTTGTTGAGATCAAAATAATCTGGAATTAGTGGGATTCCTCCTCCTATATAAATAGGATGATTAACTATTGGAAGACCATTTTTGTCTACAATTTCAACTATGTGGCGTCCGTTTGATGTTGGATCGTAGAAGAAATTAAAGCTTCCACCGTCTAATATTGTCTCATTACTGTAGTATGAACCCATTGGGCTTGATGTGGATAAATCTATTTCTTCAACGAATCCGTCTGGCTTTATTACGTAGGCTGAAGACTTAGTATCAATGTTTAGAGTTCCACTGAATGATATTTTTTGACTTGATGATAGGAGGCTTGCTGGGGAGGTGTCTATGTTATTGGCTTCTATTTCAGAATATGTGTGGATAAGTGCATCAAATGTTTCTGTTTCACTTGTTACAAAGCTAGAAGATATTTCGAGTGGGGCTGTTGATGATAGCTTTGCTGATTTTATATAGTACGATGTCTCTTTTTCTTTGAAATTTTTGAAATCAGGGAAGTGTATGAATATTTCATCTATGTCTTGTCTTGATATATACATAACTTCTCGTGATCCTTGTTCAACAATGAGTTTTTTTATTGTTGACGATGGAGAGCTGAACTCTATATAGGTTTGGTCATTGTCGTGATCGATGTCGAGCATTGATGCTTTACTTGGTGCGTCTTCGCTGTTTTTTGAGCTAGGTAGAGTTGGTAATACTGATATTTCTTCAACTTTGGTTTGTCCGTTGTCTCCAGGCAGTATTCCAATGTGATAATTTCCTGATTCAGGGAAGTGAACTGCTATTTCGAAGTTGTCTCCATTTGTGTCTGTGGAATACGTATCATAGTCGTCGTCTGTTGTGTCTTCATCGATTAGTACAGTAACTTCATCGTAACTTCCTGAGCTTATTTCTCCTGAAATTATGTAGACCTCGTTTTCGTAGAAGGTGTTTGGAAGGCCTTCGTCTAGGGATATCTTGCTGAAGTATGTTTTTGAAATTGTTTCAAATGCTATGGGAGTAAAGGAGAGGTCTTCATTTTCCTCCTCTTGTTCTTCTTCCTCTTCATCTTCTGTTTCCTCGGTTTCTTCTTCATTGGTTTCAGAAGTTTCTACTGTTGACGTTCTGTAAATCACTTCGCTGATTGCTGCTCTTGTCATTACTCCTGAAGGAGTGAAGTGGCTACCAACTTCTTCAAGGTATCCGGCTTCTTTTGCATATGAGACATATGGTGTATACCAGGCATCTGCAGGAGTGTCTTCAAATGGAGTACTGGAAAGGTCTGCTGTATTCCATCCTTGAACTTCTCCTACTATTTTTAGAGCTTCAACCTTGTTAATAGTTTGAGTTGGCTTGAAGGTTCCGTCTGAATATCCTATAACCCAGCCTTCTGCATAGGCCTTTTTGATATAGGGGGCATACCATGCACCTGTGTCTACATCATTGAATGTTAGGTCTATTGTCGCATCTAGTTCAATATTAGATCCTTCAAGAAGAATTTTTAGGAATTCGACACGATTTACTTTAAGAGCAGGTTTAAAAGTACCATCTTCATATCCTTGAATGACGCCTGTTTCTTGTAGGTAATTGATTGCCTGATAGTTGTCGTGACCTTCAAAGACATCTTCAAAGCTTGCAAAAGCCGTTGGTACAGCCAGGGAAGCGATAATTAAATAGAAAAAAATAGTTCGGAATATAGATCTCATAGGGTTTGGGTAAATATCCCTTTGATTTTACTTATTTATCGAGGTAATCGCAATTTGTAATGGGAAGCTTTTTTAAAGTACGCACTCTTTTAGAAAATTTGCTATTAGTTCTGTACTTGATGATTATTTCTAGAAAACCTATTTCTTAATTATCTTTATTCCCTTTATTCCGAAGAACAAGAGCACGATAATTAGTAGTTTTAGAATATAGTTATCGCTTAGATTAATGAAGTCTCTAGTCATGGGAGTTAGGTTTCCGACTAAGACGTGCACTGGAATACTTATGGGGATGGTTAAAAATAGCCAATTTTTCTTTGGAATATCAATTCTTATCTTACGAAAGAGTCTTGAGAGAAGAGGGGATAATAGAAAGATTCCTAATAATGCTGCTGCGAAGTCAAAAATCGCGTATTCAAAAATCCGAAATTGTCTAAGAAATTCGATAGGTACCATATGATTGGGTTTATTGTTTTTCTAACCTAGGGCTACATCAAGTAGCATCATAGTTGTGAAACCTAGCATTGCACCAATGGTGGACAGGTCGGTTTCATTTCCTGTTTGTGCTTCGGGGATTAACTCTTCGACTACAACAAATATCATTGCTCCTGCTGCAAAGGATAATGCATAGGGAAGCAGTGGTGTAATTGTTAAAACCAAGAGAGCTCCTACAACTCCTGCTATTGGTTCTACTATTCCTGACATTTGACCGTAGTTGAATGCTTTTAGTCTTGAAAATTTTTCTCTTCTTAAGGGAATCGATACAGCGGCTCCTTCTGGAAAATTTTGTAAACCAATTCCTATTGCGAGGGCAACTGCACCTGCAAGGAGACCGGCATCAGGATTGTGAGCAAGTGCTCCAAATGCAACTCCGACAGCAAGTCCCTCTGGAATATTGTGAAGCGTTATAGATAGTACTAGCAATACGCTTCTTTGCCATGTTGTTTTTATTCCTTCTGCTTTATCCACAGAAAGCCCCATGTGTAGATGAGGTAGTGTTTTGTCTATTAAAAACAGAAAACCTCCACCTGCCAAAAACCCAACTACAGCGGGTACCCATGGGGTAACGCCGCTTTTTTCTGCCATTATAATTGCAGGATTTAAAAGTGACCAAAAGCTTGCTGCAATCATTACTCCAGCTGCGAATCCTAGCATTGAATTAAGAACTTTTTGATTTATCGTTTTAAAGAAAAAAACCATCCCAGATCCTAGGGCTGTCATGAACCATGTGAATAAAGTCGCAAAAAGCGCAAGTAGCACAGGGTCGTATTCTAATAACCAGTCTAGTGACATATTGAAAATTTAGAAATATAGTTTAGTAGTTTTAATCTACTATATTAAATTGAGTAAAGTGTGAGTAGCAGTCTGGAGCTCCTGCACCACCAGTGAACAAAGGTCGTGTTACTTCAATTGTAATTGGGTTTTCGATGCTTGAATTTAATATTTTGTATGACACTTCTTGAGAAGTTTCATATTCTTTATTTGGAGAAATATCACTACTAGATATGTGCCATATAGAGTTATCTTCAACGCATCCTAGTCCAATACTGTTGTCTCCAATGAAAGAGTTTCCTTTGCCTTCTTTAACGTAGTTATCAATAGCCTCATTGTCTGTATTAAGAATATTGAAGAAAATATAGGTGTAAGTGGAACAGTCTTCTTCACAAAAAGATTCTTGTTGTTCTTCAAGAGTCGCATACCCTTCAATAGTTAAAGTGCCATGGTGTACATATTTTTCTTCATCGTATTTAAAGCTGTTTAGGGGCGCTTCGTCGGCAGGAACTGGGTCTTCAGCTGGAGCTGTGCAGCCAGAAACAATTAGTGCAGTTGTGATTAGTGCTAATAGAAATTTTTTCATAATTATTTTGGTTAAACTTGTTAGGCATCATTATAATAGCTTGTTCCGGCTTGTTGTCGATGGGAAATGAGTACTTCAGCCTACTTTGAAGGGTTTTTTAGGTTTCTTACTTTTAGTCTTAACCTTAAAATCAAAACGATAATGCAAGCGGCTAGTTGAAGGTTTATGACTAGGCTGAATAGCAAGTCTTTAACAACAAAAATTGCATATAGCGACGTCACAAAGGTTGTTGCTCCCCATATGATGTAGGTGTGTATATTAGCGCTTGGTTTACCTTTCCATAGATCCTTCATTGTTGGAAAAAATCCGGCAAAGGTTACTAGGCCTCCAATGCTGTATAAAAATGTAATTGCGTAAATGATGTATTTTTCCATGGGTCGTTTCTATTAATGATTTTTAACCTATTTTAATTTCAAATCTTGCTAACAAAGACAAAACTTCTGGTTGTGAGAACTTGGCTTTCTTAAGTTTGTTTTGAGTTGGGTCAATGTAGTAATTTTTTGCTCCGACAAAGTTTGTTTTTTCTAGGTTTGTATTTTGAAATTTACTAGCCTGTAAATCAGAGTCACTAAAATCTGATCCGGTTAGATTTGTGTTAATGAAATCATTTTCTCTAATTATACATTCTAGAAACTCACCATTTTTCATATCAAGCGTACTAAAGTCGCAGAGCTCTATGCTGCAATTTTTAAATTTCCAAGCTATGAGAAGAGTACTGATAGTCCTAAAATTTACTCCAATTATTTTACAATTTTCAAAAAGTACATTCTGAAAGCTGCAGCCTTCGACTTTTATATTTGAGAAATTGCAGTTTTGAAAGGTGCAGTCTATGAAGATTGTTTCTGAAAACTTAAATTCACTAAAATCACACTTTTTGAATGTGCAATTTGAGAACTCCTTCTTACTTAGATCTTGTTTGGGCAAAGAAATGCCCTGGAACTCTCTATCGCTAAATGTGTCTGAGTTGAATTCCATGGTGAAGGTTATGTTTTTTTTCTACTTCTTATTCGTTAGGACGTATAAGTTTTATCAGATGATATAGGTTAAAGATACCTGTTTAAGATTATTTTAAGAATATTTAACGTTTGGGCATTATAGTTGGAGGACTTTTTTTGAAATGTGATGAAAAGTCGATCAATCCTTTATATGTCAGCGTTTTTGTTTGGGGTTTTTGCGTGTGAGATGTATTTGGTAGGAGATATGATGAAGGTTTTTATTTTTGTCTTTGTAGGACTGGGTGTTTTTTTGAGATTTATTGATACCTTGAGGGTGGGCGGTATTGTTTTGTTTTTTGTTTTATTTGGATGGTGGAAATTTGATGCTTCTTTGGAAAATGATGTGGGGGCTTTAATTGGAGAGCAGCAGTTTGTTGGTGAAATATGTGATGAAGTGGATGTTCGGAGTGATAAGGTTAAGTATACAATTTGTGTTGATGGTATTGATGGGAAAGTTTTGGTTAATTCTAGTAGGTATCCTGTTTATGAGTGTGGAGATAGAGTTTTTGTAAAAGGTGAGGTGGAGGTGCCGGAGGCGATTGAGGATTTTGACTATGATAAATATCTTCAGCGTTATGAGATTTATGGAGTTGTTTATAGAGGTAATGTTGTGTTGCGGGAGGAGGGCAGTGGACTACTGAAGTGGGTGTATTTTGGTAAACAAAAGTTTGAGACTCGGCTGTTTGATGTTTTTCCTGAGCCAACTGGCAGTTTTTTAGCTGGATTACTTTTGGGTAGTCGAAGGGGGATTCCTCCTCAATTAATGGAGCAGTTTAATGCGACAGGCTTAACTCATATCATTGCTATTTCGGGATATAACATTACTTTGGTGATTGTTTTGGTGGGGGCAATGTTTAAAGTGTTTTCTAGAAGGATTCGAGTTATTTTTTCGTCAGTTTTTGTTGTTTTGTTTGTCTTTTTAGTTGGAGCTTCAGCGGCTGTGGTGCGGGCAGGAATTATGGGGATCATTTCGCTTATGGCTCTTTATTTTGGTAGGAATTATTTTGTTTGGATTGCGCTTTTTGCCTCTGCTTTTTTTATGAATTTGTGGAATCCCAAGATTTTGGTTTATGACGTTGGTTTCCAATTGTCATTCTTGGCAACGGCAGGAATTATTACCTTCGTTCCTGTCTTTGAAAAATGGTTTAAGGGAATAGGGGAGTTCTTTGGTGTAAAGGAGGCTCTTATTATGACTTTGTCTGCACAGATTTTTACTTTGCCTGTGATCGTGTGGAATTTTTCTAGATTTGCATGGATCTCACCATTGTCGAACGTGCTGGTTCTCCCTTTAATTCCATGGGCTATGCTTTTTGGTTTTTTTGGGGTGATATTTGGAAAGAGCTTGGGCGTTTTTGCCTATATTATTTTGAAGATTGTTGTTTTGATTGTGGACTTTCTAGCTTGGTTATCTGGCTAGATTTCGTATATGAAGATTTTTGAAATTTTCCCTCTTTTTGGAATTATTTTTTTTGGTTTCCAGTCTCCTATGTGAAATGCGTATGATACTACGCGTGTGCCTTTTTTTAGCTCTTTATCAAATTTCTTTTGAAATTTTGCGAGAGTTTTTGGGAGCATATAACAGACAACTATCTTTGCATCGGAAATATCGTGTTTTAGAAAGTTTGCTCTAACCATTTTCCCTTTCCATCCAAAAAATATTTGTCTTATTCTTGCGAAGGTATATACAAATGGATCCATTTCAAATCCTGTTGCTTTTGCACCGTATACTTTTTCAGCAATGTGCAGGAATCTTCCATCTCCAGCTCCTATATCATATAGTTTGTTTCCTTTCTTTATGTTGGCGTGTTTAAGAACTTTTTCTACAGCCTTCATAGGAGTAGGTACAAAAGGACCTCCACCAAAAATAGTAATGTAAAAAGATATGCAAAGTGCGACTATTACAAGCGAAACTAGAATTATAACTAGAACCCCGAGAATCATTTGGTTTGAATTAAGCAGCTTCTCTTAATCTTTTCTTATTCTCCATTTCTTCTTCAACTTTTTCTTTGGCTTTCCTCTTGGCTGCAATTCTAGCATTTAAATCGAATACATTTGAAGCTTTTTCTTGTCCTTGCTTGCTAGCGACTTTATCGAGGGCTTTTTCTGCAAGATTGTCTTCAATCTTTTCGAGATTTTGTTCATGAACATTGGTTGCTTGTTCAGTGTTAAGTGCGCGGCCACCCTTGTCTTTGAATATAACGTGAGTGAATCCACGTTTTTGAGTTAGGTCTGATTCATGTTTACGTGTTGTTTCACGCAGTGATGCCCTGTCTTCTTTTGTTATCTTTGTGTCGTCCATCTTCATCTCTTTTATTTCTTCACCAGTTCCTTCACGGTTCAAGATGTGTTCGTCATCAGTTTGCTCGTAGAAGTCTTCGGTTAGATCTTTCTTTAGATCATCTCCCTTGGCCTTCTCGATTGATTCTTTGCGGGCTCTTTCTTGAGAATCTTTCTTCTTGTTGTGTCTTAACTCTGAAAGCTCTGCTCCTTCAAGATTCATATGGTAAAGACCTTCTTCATCAATGTCTTCACTTATTCCTGTATCGTGATCGGCAAGTCTTTCTACTTCTTGTTCTACTTCTTTTTCCATTTCATCTTCCATTTCTTCTCCACGTCCAAATTTATCCATTCTGCTTTTTGCAGTTCCCATCCAAAATTCAAGTTCATCTTTTTCGGAGTCTGTTAGTTGAAGTCTGTGTTGTAGCCAGTGTTCTGCAAGAAGAGCATATGCTTCTTCATTTTGATTCTCGTTCATTAAGTTTTGTCCAGCTTCAATCATCTTTTTAACCTCTGGAGCGGTTTCAGCTTTTTCTTTTTTCTTATCTTTTTCTCCTACTTCGCTTTCAATGGCTTCTTTCTTTTTGCGCTCTTTGTTTACTTCGTCTCTTTCTTTTTCGAAGGCTTTGTAAACTTTTTTTCTGTCAGTCCAATCGGCTTTATCATATTTGTCCTGCCATTTTTGAAGATCAGCAGGCGTAACGTCTGGATTGTCTTTTGAAAATTCTTTTACTTCTTTAACAAAGCGATTACGTTTTATCTTGAATGCGGAAAGGTTTTTGTGCTTTGCACTTGGCTTCTCGTCTGTAAGTATGTCGAAATGTTTTTTTAGAGCTGCAAGGCCTGTCTCTTTTCCAGTTTCAGGATCTTTTAGTGCGTCTTTGTTGTCGAACCATTTTACCCATTCTCCTTGAGTTTCTCTTGATATCTCTTTTTTGCTCGCCGATTTATTAATAGCAGCCTTTGCTTCTATTTTTGTTTTAATTGTTTCCTTCTCTTCTTTTGTCTTTGCTCCTTCTACTAGTTTTTTATGATCTTTTAATGCATCTACTTTTCCCATGAAGTCTAGCGCTTGGAATAACCTTAGTGCATCTGCAAATCCTTCTTTATCATCTTTATAAATTCCTGCGAGGCCATCGTTATTTCCTGCTATTTTTGCAGCGCTTGCAGTTAGTTCTTTTTTGAATAAACTTCCTTCGTTTTTCACTGCATCAACTATTCCGTTTGTTGATGTTCCGAATCCGGTCAGGTATTGCATTCGCTTTTTCAGGTCTCCTTCTCCAGATATTCCTTCAAGATACAGCGCAATAGATGCGTCACTCATCATTCTTACAGTATGTCCCTCAACCTTCATGGTGTTTTTCATGTAGGTAAATCCTTCTGACTCTATCTTGCTCATATTTTTAATATCCTGAGTCATCTTTTTAATATCTGCAGGCTTGTCGGCTTTAAGGATTTCTCCCATTGCTTCCTTTTTTGCTTTTGGAGACCAAAATTTGTCGTTACTGCTTTCTATAGATTGTTTTGCTCTTTTTGCTTCATGGATGAACGCTTTTCTTTCGGAAAGTCCTTCACGTTTTATATATTTATTGTCGAGAGGGGATGAAAGCCCTGTCTCCTTAAACATTTGTGTGAGTTCTTGAAAAACTTCGCGTCTAGGGTGAAGTCCGTTTGCGTCTTTTACCTTGGTTCCTTCTAACTTTTCAATTATTTCGTCAGCTTTTTTTATAGTAGGCTCTTTTCTCATTTCTTCCATAAACCAGCTTTTGAATCCTGGCAGTTCGCCTGTTCCAATAAGAGCTTTGTTTAAATCACAAATGGCATTGAACTTCTTTACTCTTGTTTTTATTTCTTTGTGATCAGGTGAAAGTTCTTTTGATTTATCTTCTTCTTTTGCTTTTTTCTTTTCCTTCTCCTTTGGAAGCTCTTTTAGGCGTTTTAGAAGATCTTTCATCTCTTCCGCACTCTTTGTTCCTTCTATTTGATCTTTTAGAGATTTGTATTCGTCTAAATCAAC
>JABJOK010000080.1 GCA_018664365.1 Candidatus Peregrinibacteria bacterium
TAACCATATTTTTCAATCATTCGATCAATAGTCTCGTGAACAAAACCAGCCAAACGTTCAGGCTGCATATTACAATAAACAGACTCACTTTCAGCAATCTCCAAAATAACTGGAGACTTTTCCTGCCAAGCCGCTTCTAAAACAGCATTAACAACAAAACGACTTCTCATATTACAAGCAGGTATACCGAAACCATGCTCATCCGCTACAGAAAGTAGCGTTTTTAAATTTGAAAGAGTATATCCACCTGCAAATTCATGCACGTTAGAATTGTTCTCCTTTGAATAATCCGCAATAGCCATATATTTAAAGATTAAAAATTACATACGAAACTAAAATTTTGCCCATCGGAAGATTACTAAAAAAAGCCCAAAAACACACGTATAAAACGCCTATTAACAATTGACCTAAACGTAAAAAATTAGTCTAATTTAACGGCTTGCTACTTTAGTCCCTGAATTACTGACAAAAGCCACCTCTGGAGGCCGAACCATTGACTTAACCTTTGAAGATTCTTGAATAAAGTTAAGAGAACGAACTTTTGAAATATCCATATCCTTCTTTTCGCTTTCACGAATAAGTTCCTGATGCTGAGCTTCTAAAGAATTCAAAACATACCCCTTAGTAACCTGCTGTGCAGAAGACATAAGGGTAATAACAACCGTTAACCCAACAAACAAAACTAAAGATCCCATCAAAAGATATGGACCAACTTCAAAATATTTAGCAAATTTATTTAAAACACCTCTTCTAAGGTTTGTTCCGCGGGAAAGGATCAGTTGTGACATTACAGGAATGATTAGGGTCTAATTTTGTGCTTTTCTAGGGCGATTTTTGAGATTCAAGGCTCTCGAACCTTTATGTAAGCTCTAAGCTTTGCGCTACGGCTTCTTGGATTTTCTTCAATTTCTTTTTCTGAAGGAATTACTGGTTTTTTTGTAATGGACTCAAAGATTGGATCATCGAAATTACTATAAATTGCATTTTCTCCGGTTGCCACAGGCCTCTCTAGCTTCTTAAAGAACTTCTTCACCATGCGGTCTTCTAGAGAGTGGTAACTAATAGCTACCACTCTCCCCCCAACCCTTAAAATATTAATAATCTGCTCTAATGCATCGCTAAGTGCACCGAGCTCATCATTGACTTCAATTCGAAGCGCCTGAAAGATCCTTGTCGCAGGATGAGAAGATGATCCCTTTTTAGAACGCTTCCTTGGCACAACTGACTCAATATACTCAGCCAATTCTGCTGTTGAACTAAAAAGTTTATCAGCCCTTCTCTCCACTATCCTTCCGGCAATCTTGCGAGACATCTTTTCCTCACCATATTCAAAGAAAATCTTCATTAGATCTTCTTCCCTATACTCATTAATAACCTCTGCAGCCGTCAACTTCGCTCTTGGATCAAACCTCATATCAAGCGGACCATCCTTACTAAAGGAAAAGCCCCTATCCTCTTCATCTACATGTGGTGACGAAAGTCCCAAATCAAATAGAATTGCATCTACCTGATCAAATCCACTACCAGTAATCCTTGTTTTTAAATGGCGAAAATTATCGTGAATGTAAACTGTTTGCTTTTCGTAGGCCTTTAGCCTTCTCTGCGCTTCTTCTAAATTCCTTTCATCCTGCTCAAACGCTATTAATCGACCTTTTTCTCCTATCTTTTCAAGTGCGTCCTTACTATGTCCCCCAAGTCCAAGCGTGGTATCAACCAAAACTTCACCTGACTTTAGATCAAGATACTTTTGAACATCCTCTTTTAAGACTGAAATGTGTTGCATTTTGGCTCCAAATAAAGAAAATTGCGAGAATCATAGGTAACGAGGTGTTCAAAACTTGTGTACTTCGTGTGTATAACTTTTTTACACTCGAACTTACCTCATAAGTTAAGGAAAAACCTCCATATGGTCAATGACTTATTATCCATGAGTACAAAAAATATAAACACCCACACCAATCAATCCCTACGCTAAAACAAAAACCCCTCATTTACTGAAGGGTAAAAAGAATTGCCGAATTGGACATTTATTGTTTAACTTTTTTGAACACTCTACATCTCTCTTTTTACATATTTTCCCAGTCTATAGACCCCTTCCAGAGTATTCAAAGACATTAGGGCTACCAAAATCCATGTCACAATAAGTGTAGAACTTGTACTCCAAAGTAAATCAATCGTAATCGCTGCGTAAAATATCAAACGAGGTCTCAATAGGTATTTATATGGATCCCCTATTTGGCCCAATACAAATGAAGCAAAGATTATATAAGTATATAAAACTGAATACATTAGAATCGGTAAGAACCCAATGTCGAGGAAGTAGTAGGCAAATATTGCAGCAGAAATTATCCCTACATGATCAAATATGCAATCAACATAAGAGCCAAATGTGCAACTTTTATTCTGAAATCGAGCTACAGAGCCATCAATTCCATCAAAGAACATATGCACCCAGACACCTATAATAAAATACAAAGGCTCTGACCAATAAAAAGATGCCACTAAAGACAATACAGCCACTACTCCGCCTCCTACGCTTAAAACATTGGCAGAAATCTTTAGCTTAGTTAGAGCAACAAGCAAAGGCTTAAAAATGACATTTTTCGCATCGTGAAAAAAAGTCATCATCTTCATCTCCCTTTCGGAATAAACTCCAGTAGTTTTATTTTTCATATGAAATCTTATTTTTAGGTTTTTTAAAGGTACTATCAACTGTTGTTAGATAAAAAAGCCTAGTACGCTTCTTTATAGTCTCAAACAAAGTAGTCAATCCATTCAGAATCACATAAGGAACAAGCGACAAATGATCTGACTCACTATCAAATTCACGCTTATGTGAAGGATCAACTAATCTTTCAAAGATCTCGTCAAAAGTATTGCCCTCTGCATGAATTTTAACATGAGGACCTATATCACGAGGATAATGAGCATCACTTCCTCCAAAAATACAAACATCACCCTCTACAAATTCATTTGGAGCATCTTCAATTCTTTCCATTCTCTTATAAACAGGTCCTAATAATTTATTAGCTTTAATCTTGGACAAAAAACTACGCAATGGGACTAACGCTGCATTATGCTTTTCCAAAATCCCCAACTCCTTGGCCAAATCTTTAATATAGTCCTCCTTGTAGTGCAAAGTTATAGCGGTATCGCTCATCATAAAAGGATGAGTAACTACGGCATGAAGACGATCATCCTCCTTAACCCTATCCGCCAATTCACGAACAGTAAGCCCGTACGGAGTCAAAACATCCTTCTGCTCATATATATGTTCATCTTTTGAAAAAACTATCACATCAATCCCCTCCTTTGTAACGGCCTCCACACCAGGGACAACATGCGTTGTAGCATTATCAGGCCTATGCTTCATTAAATACTTATAAGAACTCGCAGGGCTCTTAAACGCATGCTCAGTCAAAACGACTACGTCCAAATCATATTTCTCAAATTGCTCCCAAAATTTCTTGGCACGCCTTTCTATAAGCCTTTTAGAAATAAACGCGAAGTTTGTATGAAAATGTGTATCAGCTCTTAACATATCGTTAAGTTAAAACAAAAAAATACTACCACCAAACCTTTTTCAATCCCAATAAATACGCAACCACATTAGTCAAAAAATGTAATGCTGGAGTCACCAACAATAAAGTCACAAAGACTTGCCACGAAACTGCATAAAATGGGAACACAAAAAGCATTGCCCCTAAAACAAAATCAGTCTGATCAAATGGAAAAAAAACTCCACCCTCTTTTATCCCCACCCTTCTCTTAACAAAAGATTCAAACAAATCTCCTAAAATAGCTCCAAACCCGAACAATAAAGCAAAAAAGAATATATTTATACTTTCATAATCAAGCAAACTCCACGACTGTAGAATTTCAATATCATAAAAATACTGCTGCAAGAAAAGCACAAACAAAGCACCTAAATATGCAGCATAAATACCCCTCCATGTCTTATGAGCACCAAACCACTTTTTATGAATCACTTTTCCGAACGGGAAATTAAGCTTGCCCAAGATCACCGGAAACATGTTTGCTAGGTAGGCAGGAGCAATAAAATAAAGTGAAGAAATGACTAAGTCCAACATAGAAATGAATTTAAATTATCACTCGAAATAATACAGAAAAAAAACTATTTTAAAACCACTTTAAAAGTAGTTTAATTAGACCATGCCAGCAGAAATAAAAGTCCTTCTAGCAGGACTAACACCATTTCTAGATATCAAACTCGCAGTACCAATAGGCAAATCATTGGGACTTTCTTCAACTATCACGTTAATTTTCGGAATAGCTGGAGCAATGGTAATCCCTGTCCTTATGCTGATATACCTAGATCCCTTTGTTAAATTCATGGAACAAAAATCAAAAGCAGTTCATCTATTTTGTGTGAAAATATTAGACAAAACGCGTACAGAACATTCAAAGAATTTCCAAAGATTTGGAACCCTTTTCTTAATAAGCCTAATTGCAATCCCAATACCTGGAAGTGGAGCAGGGACAGGCGCAATCATATGCTATCTATTCGGTGTCGAATACTGGAAATCAATTACGATAGTTTTTATTGGCACAACAATAGCTGGATTACTTATGACAGCAGGAGTTGAATCTTTAGATTCAGCATTCCATCTATTCAAAAGTAATATCCCCATGCCTTAGGACATCAACATGATCTCCCTCAACCTTAACAACTGTAGAGGGTTTATTTTCTGAAAGAATCCCTCCATCTATCACCAAATCAATAGTAGAAGCTTCCTTTCCAAGCCTTTTCATATCAGCTTCATACAAAGGATCCTGCCCAGCAAGATTTGCACTTGTTGTAGTAATTGGAGATCCAAACTTAGCAGGCAAAGCTTCACATAAAGTATCGCTTGAATATCTAATAGAAATAAATTCCTCACCTGGATTAAGAAAATCCGGCAACGTCTTAGTACGTGGAACCACAATAGAAAGCGGACCCGGCCAATATTCATGCGCCAGCTCCAAAGCCTTTTCGCTAAAAATTCCATACTCCATCGCCATTCCAAGACCATCAACAAGAATACTAACAGGTTTATCAGCATCACGTCCCTTTACCCTATATAGCTTTTTAAGAGCACTCTCATTAAAAATATCAACAGCCAACCCATAGCAAGTCTCAGTTGGGTGCATAACAAGTCCCCCATTGAGAAGAGACTTCACACTCTCATCCACAACCGAATCATCATTAATTTGCAAAGTTTGCATATAACTATCTTATCCTACTCACAAGATTTCTTACAACCGCCCTAGGCCTTCCAATTATACCTCCATCACGAAGCCAATTCGTACGCTCTATTTCCCGACTTCTCTCGGCCTCACGAGAAGTTCTTTCACGTCCACGCTCCATATGCTGAACAGTTCTCCACTGATCAGAGGTAATAAAAACACGTCTTCCATCCCAAAATATAGGAATTCCCTGCGCAAGTCTATTTGGATGAGTAATGCCCTTGTCAACCAAAGCAGCCTCAATAGTATCTCCCAAAACTCGTGGTCCCAATTCACAAACTGGATATTCAGCAACATCATCAGATTCATAGTCATCAACCACTCTCATCATAGGCATTTCTGGACACCCATCATGATCAGTACATTCCCTTGCTTCTGCTACATTCATAGTATTGTGATTAATTTACAGAATGCTAATTATCAAGCATTTTCGAAGGAATGTCAATAGCTATCTTCTACACCATTTGTCACCTCCCAAAAAGCTCCTTATACTTCCAATCGAAAAAAATATTAACCTAAAATCCATGAAACTGAAAGTAGCAATTAACGGCTTCGGACGTATTGGTCGTGAGGTTTTCCGAATCAACCTCGAACAAGATTATTTTGATGTTGTAGCTATTAACGATCTGTCAGATGCAAAGACAATGGCTCATCTTCTAAAATACGATTCAAACTATGGAACGCTTCCACAAGAAATCGAAGCAGATGGAGAAGACATCAAAGTTGATGATAAAACTTATAAGGTACTTACAGAGCGCGATCCAGAGGCTCTTCCATGGGGAGAACTTGGAGTAGATCTAGTTATAGAAGCAACTGGCGTATTCAGAACTAGAGAAACAGCAGGAAAACACATCAAGGCAGGAGCTAAAAAAGTAGTAATTTCTGCTCCAGCAAAAGACGAAATCGATTTTACTGTGGTGCTCGGTGTTAACGACCAAGATTACGACCCAGCAACTCACCACATCATTTCAAATGCATCGTGCACAACAAACTGCCTCGCACCTTTCGCAAAAGTTCTAAATGACAACTTCGGTATCAAGAAAGGACTAATGACAACAATCCACGCTTATACTAATGATCA
>JABJOK010000049.1 GCA_018664365.1 Candidatus Peregrinibacteria bacterium
ACAAAACATAGAAAACTGGGAGTGCCTGGCGAGGCAGAATTAGAAAATAGAGGAGTTTCTTATTGCGCCCTTTGTGATGGTGCGTTCTTCAAGGAAAAGATTGTTTCAATAGTTGGTGGTGGTGACAGTGCTGTTAAGGAGGCTCTGTTTTTATCCGAGCATGCAGCTAAGGTTTATATTATCGTACGTAAAGACTATCTACGTGCTGAGCCTATTAACGCTGCAAGACTTGAAAAAAATGACAAGATTGAGGTTCTATATAAAACTGAAATAGAGGAAATAAAAGGCACAGATAAAGTTGAGGCACTAAAATTCAAAGATGGAACTGGTGGTGATATGGCCGGAAAAGAAATTGAAATGCAGGGAGTATTTATGGCTATTGGCCATGATGCACAAACTGCTCTTGCAGAAGAACTTGGAGTTGAACTAAATGACAAGAAAGAGATCAAAATTAATCGACGTACTGAGACTAATATGAAGGGGGTTTTTGCTGCTGGAGACTGCTGTGATACTGAATTCAAGCAGGCCATAACTGGTTCAGCAGAAGGAGTGACAGCATCTTACTATGCTTATCACCTATGCACTACTGATGCATCATTCTAGGCTCTCTCTAAGAAGTTAAGCAGCATCTTGTATCCATGTCCGGTCGCACCCGGTTGCTGGTATCCCTTTGGCTTTTCAGTGAAGGCGGTTCCACCAATATCGATATGACACCATTTGTTTCCATCAATAAATCTCTCCAGGAAGGCTGCGCCAAGTGAGCATCCTGCCTCTCTTCCCAGGTCATGGTTTCTAATATCTGCAATCTTTGAGTCCAAGCGTTTCTTGTACTCATAAGGTAATGGTAGTGGCCATCCACGATCGTCCGCTATCCGTCCAGCTTTTTCAAGTCCACGACGAATTCTTCTATCGTTCCCAACTAGTCCTGCGTATTTATTGCCTAAAGCTGTAGAGACAGCGCCGGTGAGAGTCGCTATTGTCAGGATCATCTTAGGTTTGAAGCCAACTCCATACGTAATTCCATCGGCAAGTACGAGGCGCCCCTCCGCATCTGTATTTGTGATCTCAATAGTTTTCCCCGAATAACTTGTAATGATGTCTGATGGTCTATATGCCTTATTATCAATCATATTTTCAGCTAGAGGGACTATTCCGACAACGTTCTTCTTAATCCCTAACTTTTTCAGAACTTTGAATACACCCATAACTGTTCCGCCCCCAGCCATGTCCTGGTGCATTGTTTCAATGTATCTTGTTGGCTTTAGGTTGTATCCTCCAGAATCAAATAGAACTCCTTTTCCTACAATGACAATGGGCTTCTCATTTTTCTTCCCTCCATTGTATTCAAGAACCACGCATTTTGCTTCATTCGCAGATCCTTGATTAACTGCAAGAAGCAGTCCCCACTTCATCTTCTTCAATTCCTTGTCTCCAAAAACTGCTACCTTGTATCCATTTTCTCTGGCCATTTTTCTAGCTTCTTTTGCGAAATAATTAGAATTCACAATGTTTGCAGGCATATTTACCAAATCTTTTGTGTATGAAAGTCCATCAACTACTGTCTGGGCTTTTTTAACATCATCCGTAAAATTCTTCCCTGTTATTATTGAAAAGGCTTTGTCCTTTTTCTTCTTCTCTTTCTTTCCTGTTTTGAGAGTATCTATTTTGTATTCTGACATCAGGCAGCCCTCAATAAACTCATAAGCATCTTTTTCCATTTCATCAAGCATGAGCATGTAGACATTTTCTATTTTGCTAGCTTGTATTGTCCTTCCTATTGCTGCTCCTATCTCTCGTGCTTTGCCTCTTCTATATTTTTTTCTTTCTCCTAGTCCAAAAACAACTATCTTCCCCGTAAAATCTTTAGTCTTAATGTAAGTCTCTGCTGTCTCTTTTTCCTTCCCTGCAAAGTCCTTAGTTTCTTTGAGCTGATCTAAAAAATCCTTAACATTCTTGGGGAAAAACTTGGGAAGAGTCTTTGGCTGATCTTTAAAAATTGGTACGATTAAAAGCCCTTTTTTGACTTTTAAATTTCGTTTAACTTGAATTCTCATATCTAAATGAAGGTTAAAATTAGTAGTTGTTTAAATATAACAGAAGAGTTTTTGTTCTAAAATCTTTTTATAGCTTTTTGTCTCCTAGAAGTTCTTCGGCCTTTTTTAAAAGCCTTTTAGCATTATCGAAGGTTGTTTTATTGTATGCAGCATCGTATGGAAGCCAATAATAGTCCAAATGCTCGAATGACATCACACAATCTTTTGCCTCAGTTTTCCCCAGGAAAAAGACCACTAGTTTATGAGAAGGTGTCCCCTTTTTATTATATCTGTATGCGATCTCCTCTCTAAATCCATCAACGTATTCAACATCCTTGATCCCTGTTTCCTCAACAAGTTCTCTAGTAGCAGTTTCGTGCTCTGTTTCTCCTTCTTCAATATGTCCTTTTGGAAAATCTAAATGACCACCTGGATATTTTAAAACCAGGTACTCTCGTTCCGTCCCTATTTCACGAAAAGTTACTATTCCGCAGGACTTTTCGTCGTATGTTCCATCCATCCTTTTATTTTTAAAGCGTTTCTTGCTGCGTCATCTTCGGCCTTTTGCTTTGAACTCCCAATTCCTTCCGCTATTAATTCCTCTCCTATATATGCACCAATTGTAAATTTCTTATCGTGATCAGGTCCTTCGTCCTTAAGCAAATCGTAATGTGGAGTAATTCCTAGTTCATCTTGGCAAACTTCCTGAAAATGGGACTTGGGATCAATATGCAGTCCTTGATCAATAATGTTTTCTAATTTCTTAAGAATAAATTTATCAATAAA
>JABJOK010000084.1 GCA_018664365.1 Candidatus Peregrinibacteria bacterium
AAGAAGAAGAGGAAGAAGAATTTATCGAAATAGAAATGGAGGTTGTTATTGAAAAAGAAGTTGTCGAAAAGGCTCTTGATGATTTTATTGAAGATGAGCTTGATATAATTTTTCAAGATATACTTCTTGAATCTCCAGAAACTTTAGATAAAGCTATTAATGACTTCACTGAGGATGAGAAAGAAGATCTTATTGAAAAAAGAAGGGACGAAGTAAAGAAAGAGAAAAAGGAAAAAGCAAAAGAGACATATAAAGTAATAGTTGAAAAATCTCAAAAGGAATATGTTGAGAATACGGTTAAGGTTGATTTATTGAGCTTCTTTAGCGCTCCAGTTACAAAAAGTTCTGAGCCAGTAAGGTTTGTACAAGATGGGCAAGTTGTTGAAATCACCAGTGATGATGTCGACAATATTGAAATCATCGTAAAGGATGGTGTAAGTGAAAAGGAATACAAAGAAAAGGAAACTGCTGCTAAAAAAGAGGGGAGAAAAATTATTATCATTGATTCAAATACTAATATTGATAACTGCTCATCCTCTCAATGTGAAAACCCAGATTTTGTTGCCGATCTATATCAAATATCACATGGCCTTCCACTCTTTAATCCTGACCCAGATGGAGATGGTAGGAGAAATGAAGATGAGATTTTCTTAGGAACTAATCCTTTGATCATTGACGAGGTTTTTGAAGATGGTGGGAAAATAAAACGTCCTGATGACACAGATAAAGATGAGGATGATGAAGCTGAAGATATTGAAAAGAAAACTTTCTTAGGAACTAATCCAGTGATCATTGATAACTCTCTCTATAGTGGAACTCTTGGACATGGTGGGAAAATAAAACGTCCTGATGACACAGATGATGAGGAAGAAACTGAATATGTTGAAGATGTTGATGAAGAAGAAATTGAAGACGTTGAAGAGGAGGAAGGTGTTGAAGATGTGGATGAGGAAGATGTTGAAGACGAAGATTCCGGTCCAGAAAGATCATCGGGTGGATCCTCTAATTGGAAAGGTTCTGCAAAAATCACCAACCTTGATGCGGTTTCGTATGGTAAAAAACCCGCTCTAAGACTTGCTGGAGAACCAGGAGATAAGCTAGGTATTTACGTTGTTCCTGTAGATAATAAAACGGAAAAAATCGCTATTGGAGAGACTTCTATTGATGATGAGGGGAAAGGAGAAATTGTTGTTCTAAACTCCTTAGATGATGGTGAATACTTTGTTGTTCTTGCTGCTGAAGATGGTGAGATAGAAATGGTTGATACTCTTGAAGTTGAATATCAAGAAGATGATCAAATAGAAAACTTAAGATTTATTGATAAAGATGAACTTCCAACATTCATTGATAGGCTTCTTGCAAATGTTGAAAGATTTATAGATGACTTTGATAGAGAAGCATTTATCGCAATTAAAACGCCTGCTAATAACGTAATAAAAGGAACTGCTGAACCTGGCTCAACTGTTTATGTTGCATTCAAGAGTGTGGTTATTTCTTCTGTTGTAATATCAGATGCTTCGCAAGGAGAATTTACAATTGAAGTTCCTAAAAAATTAGCATTAGGGGATCATGACCTAACTGCTTATGTGGTAAACGAGAGACTCAACACTGTGGGTAGTGCAAGAACGGTGAAGATTAGAAAGTAAGACACTGTCTTTACTTCCTTGGCTTGGCCGTTACTATTGAGTGTCCTTTGTTCCCTTTTAATTCATGGACTTCTGCTTGGAGATGGGGATTTGCTCCATTCATGCTGTGTGCTCTAGCTATGTTTAAAAGCATTCTTGCCCTTTGCGCATTTTGACTAACTGGCGAGTTGATACAATGGCTAGCGTCTTCTAAATCATTCATTAGCGAAAGCTTGTCCCACTCCTCAGGCGTAAGAACCATAGAATCTAGATTTGGCCTAGCTTCTGCATTATAAGAATGACACCCACAAGGGATCAAACCAATTCCTTCGGGTACTTCCTTAGGTGAAAGGTGTGCAACTCTTTCAGTAAGGTGTCCTGTCATATCTGCGGGATATTTCATTAACCAAATATTTCTAGCCCCTGCTCTTCTATGAAACTTTTGTCTTCTTACATCTCCTTTGTTGAAAAAGAAATGGGACCTTCCTAAGGCTAGGTGGTTTTTTAAAAGTTTAAAAAATGCCTCTTCTCTTGAGTTTTGTTCGTAGCAAGATCCAAAAGTTTTCTTTCTTCCATCATTACGAATAATCGCTGCTGCAAATGCCGAAATTCCTTCTGCTCCACAAATATCATTAAGCTGAAGATCTTGGGAGTCATCAAAGGCGTCTAGTACTTCTAAGGTTTGTAACAAGGCTGTCATTTCCCCTCCTCCTGCAGCTAACTCAGCAAGTCTTGATGACATCTCCATAGCCTCGTCTGCCCTTGGTCCTTTCCTAAAAAAATGACGCGCTATTGAAGCATCAAGTGGCTCCACTATTTTTTCAAAAACTTCTTGGAACCTTGCAAGCCTTTGGTCAACTCTGCCGTCCATCTCTGGGGTAAATGGGTGAACTTCTACTAATCCGTTTAAACGCATTTCCATTTCTTCCAAATATTCTGTGTGCCTTGGCGTTTCATCAGTTGCAACTCTGCAAACATCGCAGGCTCTGTCAGCAGTCCTGGCTGCTTCTGGAAACAACATCTGTGCAGCCATTCCTCCTCCAAGAACGTCGCCTAATTCTGCTATAAGCTCCATTCCTACAAGGTCTCTTCCAAGAAATTCTCGAACTTGCGCTGCCATTTGACGAGGGTCTCCTCCTACAAATTCTGGTCCTTGCGCGATAAATTGACTAATGTCTCCCCCCATCAGCTCTGCAGCTTGCGCGACTATCTGGTCAAGAGCTCGAGCATCTCCACTAAGAATTCTGTCCATTGTCTCTCTGTCTACTTGTATTCCGTCTGATGGCTTCCTTGTCATAATTATTTTTTTACAGAAGAGCATTTTACAATTTTAACCACCAATGTCAACCCTATTGGAAATAAATTTGACATTACTCTGTTTTGAGGTACGATCGGTGCGTAATTAAGTTTAGAAATGTTTCATTCAGTAGATAAAAAGAAGGCGAAGAAGCTTTACCTCCTAGCGGAGTAGTTACTTTGTACTTCAAACAACTACTTGATCCGCTGGGAGACGCCCAAGCGGATTTTTTCTTTATATAACCAAAATAATATGAGTACAGAAAATGAAAGATTGATTGTCGCAAAATTTGGCGGAACGTCCATGGGGAGCGCTGATTCTATCTCTAAGGTCGCAGATATAGTAAAGGGTCTTGGAGCGGGTGCGAGGTGCGCGGTGGTGGTGTCGGCTACGTCTGGTACGACCGATGAGCTACTCCGGCTAGGTTCGCTGGCTCTTGAGAATGGCGGGTGGGAGCGCGCATTAAAAGAGTTGATTGAAAAGCATGATGTGATTCTTGGTGAGCTCGGGATTGAGTTGGACCTAAGTGCTTTTTGGAGGAATACTCGTAATCTTTTAGATGGAATAAGTCTGATGGGTGAGCTGTCTGAGAGCGCGAGCGATAGATTGGTGACTGGGGGCGAGCGCGTGAGCGCGAGCATTTTGTCCGCCTTGCTTCGCGAGCGCGGCATTGAATCTGAGATGATGGATGCTCATGAATTCGTATTTACTGATGCTGGGTTTGGAGATGCTCGTGTTGATTTTTCTCAGACAGATGAAGCAGTTCGTCGTGATGTCGGTGCTCTTCTTGAAGAAGGAATGATTCCTGTAATCACAGGCTTCACCGGGCAGGCTCCTGATGGCCGCTACACGACTCTTGGTCGTGGGGGGAGTGATTACACTGCAGCGATCGTTGGGTCGGCGCTAAACGCCTCTGAGGTCCAAATATGGACTGATGTAGATGGGATCTTTAACACTGATCCTCGCCTGGTTGAATCTGCTTCTGTTTTAGACCAACTTTCATTTAATGAAGCTGGCGAGCTTGCCTACTTCGGAGCGAAAGTTCTTCATCCAAAAACAATTCGTCCTGCTGTTGAAAAAAATATTCCAGTTAGAATCCTAAATACATTTAATCCTTCTGCAGAGGGAACACTTATCACAAATAAAGAGGAAGATTCCCTAAAATCTGTAACTGCAAAAAAAGGAATCCGAATTGTTAACATCTGTTCTGCGGGGATGCTTGATGCTCATGGGTTCTTGGAAAAAATATTCAAAGTATTTGCTGACAACAATGTCGTTGTGGATGTGGTCTCTACTTCTGAGGTAAGTGTATCTGTGACTATTGATCATGACCTTCCTGAAGAGGCCCACGCTCGTCTCTCTGAGTTTGCTACTGTAAAAGTTTATGATGATCTAGCGATTGTCTGCCTTGTGGGAAGCGGAATTAGATCAAACAAAGGAGTTCTTGGTGATCTTTTTAGCTCGGTATCTGACCATGCAATTTCGATGGTTTCGGTTGGTGCTTCAAAAAGAAATGTGACATTCTTAGTAAAAGAAGATGAGGCTTCTGAAGTTGTGACAAAAGTTTTCAATCAATTCTTTAATAATTAATAAATATGGACACTAAAAACGTTGTGATAGTGGGGGCTACTGGAGCCGTTGGTAAAGCCATGATTAAGTGTTTGGATAATCTAGAATTTCCGGTTGGGAATTTGCGTCTTGTTGCCTCTGAAAGATCGAAGGGAAAAGTTGTAAAAACTTCTTTCGGAGAGATAACATTGGAAACAATTTCTGATGAAGTTTTCGAATCTAGTGACATTGCACTGTTTTCTGCTGGAGGAGACATCTCAAGGGAATGGAGAGACCGTGTTGTTGCAGCTGATTGCTTGATGATCGACAATTCCTCTGCGTTTAGATACGAATATGACGTGCCCCTAGTTGTTCCTGAGATTAATCCTGATGCTGCTCGCGAACATAATGGAGTGATTGCTAATCCAAACTGCACAACTGCAATTGCTGCTGTTGTTCTTTGGCCACTACATGAAGCTTTTGGGCTTAAAAAAGTTATCATATCAACTTATCAAGCAACCTCTGGCGCTGGTGCCAAGGGGATGCAGGAACTTTTGGACCAAACTCGCGATGTTCTTGAAGAGAGCGAGGGAAATCCTCTTAAAGTCTCTAAATGCCATGTTGAGCCACGAGCTTTTGCTCATCCAATTGCATTTAATATTATTCCCCATATCGATAAGTTTCAAAAGAATGGATATACCAAAGAGGAGATGAAGGTCACCTGGGAGACTCATAAAATTTTTGGAGATGATTCTATTGCTGTTTCTTGTACTGCAGTTCGAATTCCTACATTGCGTGCGCACAGTGAATCTATTGTGATTGAAACTGAGAAATCGGTTTCAGTGGATGAGGCTCGAGAGGTCTTGGAAGATTCTGATGGAGTGAAAGTTGTAGACAATCCGGATGACGAACTTTATCCGATGCCGCTTGAGGCTTCTGGAAAAAGTGGAGTAAGGGTTGGAAGGATCCGCCAGAATATAGTTTTTGGCGAAAATGGATTGGAATTCTTTATCAGTGGAGACCAACTACTAAAAGGCGCGGCTTTGAATGCCGTTCAAATAGCTAAATTGTTTGTTTAACCATTTAAATATGAATATTGGAATTGTTGGATATGGAGGAATGGGCCAGGCTGTAGAGCGTGTGGCAAAGGAGCGTGGTCATGAAGTGGGGCTGATTGTAGATCCTTCAGCTGATTCGAATGAACTGACTGGATCTGCTGTGGCTAAATCTTTGTCTGAAGCAGATCTTTCTGAGGTTGATGTTGTTGTGGATTTTTCTGGAGCAGATTGTGTAGTGGAAAATGTTGGAGTGTGTGCTAAGGCTGGAGTTTCATTAGTTGAAGGAACAACTGGCTGGTATGAGCGCATGGACGAGGTAAAGTCTGCGGCTTCTGGAATCGGCTTTCTTTGGTCATCCAATTTTTCAATCGGTGTGAATCTCTATTTCAAAGTGGTTGAAAATGCCTCTAAATTGATCGACAAATTTGATGAGTACGATATTTGGGGACATGAGATTCACCATAATCGTAAGGCTGATTCTCCTTCTGGAACTGCAAAAACACTGGAGAATATTTTACTTGAAAATATTTCGCGCAAGTCATCTGTGGTTGAAGATAAACTGGATCGTCGCCGTGAAGATGATGAGATCCATTTTTCATCATTGCGTGGCGGCTCGGTTAATTTTGAACACGTAATTGGATTTGATTCGGCTGCTGACACTATCAAAATTTCGCATGCAGCAAGGAGTCGTGATGGCTATGCTCTTGGGGCTGTGAAGGCTTGTGAATGGATTATTGGGAAGGATGGATTTTATGGGATGGAAGATTTTATGGAAGGGGTTCTGGGATAGTAAATTATTTCAAAAATATATTAACCAAAATAGTCATGAAAAGAACCTATGCAGGAACATGGACCGCACTTATAACTCCATTTAAGGAGGATGGAAGCCTAGACGAGACAGCACTGCGTGCAATGGTCCGCAGACAGATAGAAGGCGGTGTAACAGGAGTTTTACCACTTGGGACAACTGGAGAGTCTCCTTGTTTTTCTGAGAAAGAAGGACGTCGCGTTTTTGAAATCGTAAAAGAAGAGGCTGGAAGCGATGTAATGGTCATGGCCGGAACTGGAAGTAACTGCACTGCTTCAGCTGTTGAGCACACAAAGATTGCAAAGGAGGTTGGAGTGGATCTGTGCCTGGTTGTTTCTCCTTATTACAATAAACCAACTCAGGAAGGACTGCGTCAGCACTTCTTAGCTGTGGCTGAAGTTGGACTTCCGGTATGTGTTTACAATATTAAAGGCCGAACTGGTGTGAATATCGAGACAGATACCTTGATGGAATTGGCGAAACATGAAAATATCATAGCTGTTAAGGAGGCGAGTGGTGATCTTGAACAGATGAAGGAGGTTATCGAACGTCGTCCTGATGATTTCACTGTTCTTTCTGGAGATGATGGGCTGACCTTGGACCTCATTAAGATGGGAGGAGATGGCGTTGTTTCTGTGTCTTCTAACATTTTGCCGGACAAGGTTTCTGAGATGGTTGAGTATGCGCTTCTTGGAAACGAAGAAGAGGCTGGAAAGATTAATGATCATTTGTCGCAGATGTTCGAGGAGCTTTTTGTAGAGACAAATCCAATCCCTGCAAAATATGTAATGCACAAGATGGGGCTTTGTGGACTCGTTTTCAGATTGCCAATGACTCCACCAAGCGAGAAGGCTGTGGAGATTTTGGATGAACTAATTAGAACTTATAACCTTGTTTA
>JABJOK010000096.1 GCA_018664365.1 Candidatus Peregrinibacteria bacterium
AATCGTGCGGGGGGTATAATATGCACCTTTCCCTTTTCGGATATTTTCAGGCAGCAAGTTTTCAAAGACCTTGCCTAGCATTTCGGGGTCAATGGCTACTTCTTTTTCAAGCGGTTCATCTTCACGCACTGTAAAATTATACTGGTCAAATGTATTAAAGACATCTGCCATCAGCTCATTATCAATCCAGATATCTGTTTCTGACCAGTTATAATCTTTGAGAGGTTCAAATAAACCACCATTTAGGAAAGGTATTTTACAATCTAGTGGAGAATAATAATCATTGTCGTGTTCTGAAGCCAATGCCTCATAAAAAAGCGGTTCCAGGATATCATTAAAAAAATTACTATAATCAACAAATTCTTTTTTAAATAAGCGTTGTAAAAAGTTTTTGGGACCTGTACCCCAATTTTTAAAGTTTCTTTTATCATCCCTCCCTACTCCAAGCCAACCCTTCTTTTGCAGGAAATATAGGAATACGATTTGCCCCATTAGTTTCTTGGCAAAATTGGCCGTATCAATCGACTTTGATCTAAATTCTTTGGCTATCTTGCTATCGGCACTTGCAATACCATCCAGCTCTATATGAATACGTTCAAATAAATCCCTATAGTCTAGATAGAATTGTTTAGAGACAGCATCTACGCTAAATGCCGCTTCTAATGAGCCTAGGGTAGGATTGTTGCGATCGTTCTCAAGAATTGGTAAGAGTTGAGCTTGAGCGGTATGATTTGGCTCATTTTTCCCAACAAGAAAAGAGAAACGCCTTGCCGAAGTAATGTCTTTTCGGACTGTTACCCTACCACTTACATTGGTTTCCAATTTGTATTCCATACGGATATAGGAGAAACGCCAATCATCTGGATCTTTGGAGAAATAAGCTACCAGGGCAGCATCTTTACTATCACGACCACTCAAATAGTCAGCAGTAAAATTTCTAAGCGTTGACCTGGATCGTTCTAATGCCCATTCTTTTTTGATCTGAACGACTAAGACATCAATTTTAGCGTCCATGGGATCCGTGTATGTGCCAAGTCTTCGATATTTTGTGATATGCGGTTTAAATTTATCTTTGATATAATTTCCAGAAATGTAGCCAAAGCTTTTTTCTTCGTCTAAGGTGTTGAGAAGGTTAATAGCAAAGTTTCTAAAACGAGATTCTTCAAAGGGAAAATTAAATGTACCCTTGATCAGACCTTTTGCCGTATTACTGTCCACTATCTACTCCCCTTTAGCCACTCTGAAAGTATGACCTCCCGCTTTGCATAAAACATGTCTGAATGGGTCTGAATCTGCTTAGCTAAAAGGCGTACTGGAATTTCCTTTTTGAGAATGGTAAGCACTTTCATCGGTTCAACTACTTTTTCAATTTGCTGTTTAATTCTCTTGGTCGCATTCTTGGGAATTATTCCCTCAGCATATTTCTCGAGAACTGCTTTAATAAACTCATCGTCTTCGTCAGTAAACGCAGGAAAGACCCTAAATTCTTTCACTTTTAGCCTTTGGACTACATATCTCTCATTTGATTGACCAGACGAACCCTTTTCAGCCTCTACAACCTCCTCCTGTGTTAACTTGTCGAAGTATTCTTTATTCCCGTTGAGATAGTCATAGTAATCTTTCGGCACACTGATCTTGGCTGTTTCAGATTCACATTCGAACAACTTCACTGCTTCGAAAAAAGTTATCTCATCAACTACTCCTGCTTCTTTGAGGACAAATTTTTTCAACCTACCCTTCCTGAAAAAGGTGACCAAACCATCACCTTTAATCTCAAGAAGCCTACCAGAACGTGATTTCAGAGGAAGCTTTTTAATTTTATTGAACAGATCTGGCTGTTGATCTCTGACATCTCGAATAATTTTTAAATATTCTAATTCAGAAATCAGATCATCTTCTTGCTCGTATGTTTCTTTCGCATTTAGTTTCTTATACAAATTGTCCCCAAAAAGCTCAAACGACCCGACAACCTCCTCCTCGGTCAAATACTTTGCGTCCTCCCCAAGCGTATCATGAAATGCCTGTATTTTGGCCTTAATATTTGACTCAAGTCCTATTTCAGTCTCAGACTCGTCGGTAGGGAAAAAGTTGTATATATGAATTTCAGGATTTTCTGAACCAACACGATTCACTCGACCGACTCGTTGTAGAACTTTTGTTGGATTCCAGGGTAGGTCGTAATTAATCACACTATATGAGCGGTGAAGGTTAACTCCTTCAGCTAAGACATCCGTGCTAATAAGGATTTGAACCCGGTCATCAGGTTCCTTAGAACGAGGATCATAGTTATTTGTTATAATGCGACGAGCTTTTAGCTTGGGAACAGATTCTCCACACCACGTACCGCCTTTACTAGAGAAGAACATTACCTGTCCATCAAATATCTTATCCAGTACTTCGTAGAGGTATTGTCCCGTTTCCATCGACTCGGTAAAGACCAATATCTTTTTATTATTTAGACCTCCTCCTGGATTAAGTTCCTGAACAAATTTTTCAGCCTTTGGATCTTTAATGATATCTGCCCATAGTGATTTGATGGTTCTCAATATTTCACGATCTTCTTTTAAAACATCTAGATACTCAGCTTTGAATTCTCCAGCATCATATTCCTGAATTTTGCTTGATTCTATGAGCTGTTGAATTTTCTCTTCGTCATCATTATCTAGCAAGTCGTATACGTCTACCGCTTTACTTATTAGGACACGACCAGATTCAAACATGTTAATAAAATCCTCATAGGACTTGAGGAAACGTGAAACAGATTTCTTAAAAGCATAGAATGAGCTCTCTAATCTTTTAACAAGAATTCCCTTCATAAACCCACCAACATTTCGCTGGCTTTGAAGTTCGAATTCTGAAAGAGGGCGATCTATATAGACAAGAGGCATATACCTGGAGTACTTGAAACTCTTTAAATATTCAATAGTACTACTGAAAACAATCCCACCCTCATGATCAAATTTATAGACTAATCGTTTGGGATTTACCACTTCAGGAAAAAAGAGGCCCTGTTGGTCCATATCTTTGCTGAAGTAATTTTTAATCTCATTTCGGGTTCTGCGTACCATGATATGCTTCAGTACTTTTTCCCTGATTGCCGCAGAGCCCTCTTTTATTGTTTCTAAGTATTCTGGGTCAGATTTCTTCAGTTTGTTAAGCTTGGTCATCCAGCCAGTGAAAAAACGATCTAGGTTAACTACACCTGGGATATTGGAACGTTTCGGAGGTTGAAATAATTTGATCTGATTAAAAATATCCAAAAAAGTGTTATTAAGTGGTGTAGCAGTAACCAGGACGACTTTTTTTCCGTAAGTTATCTCAAGTAATTTTTCAAAGCCCTGTGTGTACTCGTTTCTAAATCGGTGAGCCTCATCGATAAAGATTGTTTCATACTTATCCACATCTTTCTGTAAAATGGTATCTAACTTACCAAGTGATTCTATTGTATATTTTTTTACACCAAAATCAAAAAATGTCTCGTCCCAATATTCCACAAGTACGGGTGGGCAAATAACTAGGATACCTCCGGAAAGTTGTTGGGCTAGCATAGCGGAGATAAATGTTTTTCCCAAGCCTACCACATCTGCAATGAAAACTCCATTGTAGGCATCCAATATCTTTTTTGCCGACACTATAGCATGCTGTTGATACTGAAGGCTCATAAATCCATCAGGCATATCTATTTCAATTTCCTGATCCATATTTATATCTTCTTTCAGATACTCATAAAGCATCTTTAGGTATAATTCGTATGGTGTAATATCAGGATTAATCCAGGTCTTTTTAAGAATGGTGTCAACATACTTGTCAGAGATATCTACACCTTCGGCCCATAATGTTTCAAACTGTTCAAGTGCAAAATCGACATCGTTTTTGTTTTTTAACTCGACATTGAACTCACGGTTCCCAACAAGGCCACTTGCTGAAAAGTTACTAGACCCAGTAATTACAGAACCATATGAATGTTGAATCGAGTCATATCGTGAGATATACACCTTTGCGTGGATATTGCTGCTGGGGTAAGCCTTAAATTCAAGTCTTTTTCCATTCCCCCCTTGCTCCCTATCTGCTTCAGGATCTCTGCAATCTGTGGTGAGGTATTCAATAAACTTCTTAATACCGAACTCAATATCATAGTCATCATTAGAAGCGTCTAATTCACTGACAATAGCATGTTCGGTCAGATCTCTTGCTTCTTTATGAGATACAAAGTCCAGGGTGGTTTGTTGTGTGGATTGATCTATTATCTCATATGTTTTTTTATCAACGTTCAAGCCCACTAGAATTCGAATTTTATCTACACCTTCAAGACTCTCTGCAAGTTCATAGAATCCACTAGTTCGAAAATAGCCTACCAACACATCAAAATATTGGACTGATCTGAGGGTAGCATTGAACCGATCACGGAGAGTTGCGTGCGGTTCATTTGTGAAAAAGGTTAGATCTGTAGTCATTTTGTGTCATCCATTTTGGTTAAGTGCTTTTCAATTAGTGGTCTTAGGCATATTTGTCATATGCTCTCCACACTTCGGACAAGGATGCTTGGCATCCCAATCTTGAACATTCGTAGAATTGCAATCAGGACAC